>JBAUTD010000628.1:0-2444 GCA_049582045.1 Burkholderiales bacterium | reverse complement strand
GCGCCGGGCCGGTGCGCGAGTTCTTCAGCGTGACCCTGCCGATCATCCGTCCCGCTCTGATGGTCGCGGTCGCGTTTCGCGCGCTCGACGCGCTGCGGGTGTTCGACATCGTCTACGTGCTGACGTCGAACAGCACCGACACGATGTCGATGTCGGTCTTCGCGCGCCAGCAGCTGATCGACTTCCAGGACGTCGGCTACGGCTCGGCGGCCGCGACCCTGCTGTTCCTCACCGTCGCGCTGGTGACCGCGCTGGTGCTGGTCGGCGGGCGCGTGCGTCTGACCGAGGAGGGCGTGCTGCGATGAAGCGCCTGCGCCGCGTAGGGTTCTGGCTGCTGGTGGCGGCGATCCTGCTCTTTTGCCTGTTCCCGTTCTACTACGCGCTGGTGTCCTCGCTGCGGCCGCCGGCGGAGCTGTTCGAACCGGCGTGGTGGCCGCGCGACTGGACGCTGGCCAATTACGCGGCGGTATTTTCCCAGCAGCCCTTCGGACGCAACGTCCTCAACTCGCTGCTGGTTGCAGGCTCGGTGGTCGGGCTCTCGCTGTTCGCGGCGACGCTCTCGGCCTATGCACTCGCGCGGCTTTCCTTTCGCGGCCGCGGCGCGCTGCTGGCGGCGATCCTCGCCGTGTCGATGTTTCCGCAGGTCGCGATCCTGTCGGGCATGTTCGAGCTGATCCGCGCGCTCGGGCTGTACAACAACCTCGCCGGGCTGACGCTGTCGTACCTGGTGTTCACCCTGCCGTTCACGATCTGGATCCTGACCACCTTCATGCGCGAGCTGCCGCGCGAGCTGGAGGAGGCCGCCCTGATCGACGGCGCTGGCGCATGGCAGACGCTCGCATTCGTGCTCGCGCCGCTGGTCGCGCCGGCGATGGCGACCGCGGGCTTGCTCGCGTTCATCGCGGCCTGGAACGAATTCCTGTTCGCGCTCACCTTCACGCTGACCGACAACGAGCGCACCGTGCCGGTCGCCATCGCCCTCATGAGCGGCGCGAGCCAGTACGAGCTGCCCTGGGGCAACCTGATGGCGGCCTCTGTTATCGTTACCCTGCCGCTGGTGGCGCTGGTGCTCGTGTTCCAGCGCCGCATCGTGGCCGGCCTGACCGCCGGCGCCGTCAAGGGATAGGGCATGATCAGGTACTACTGGGATGATTTCGCGCCGGGCTGGACCTACGAGAGCCCGCCGCGCAGGCTTTCGGCGGAGGAGATCGTGCGCTTCGCGCGCGAGTACGACCCGCAGGTTTTCCACACCGACCCGGAAGGCGCCAAGGCCACACCCTTCGGCGGCCTGATCGCGAGCGGCTGGCAGACCTGCGGCGTGATGATGCGCCTGATGTGCGACGGCTACCTGCTCGAGTCGGCCTGCCTGGGCTCTCCCGGGCTGGAGGAGCTGCGCTGGCTCAAGCCGGTGCGGCCGGGCGACGCGCTGCGCCTGCGCACCGAAGTGCTCGAGCAGACGCCTTCGCAGAAGCAGCCCAATCGCGGCACGGTTAAGTTCCGCTGGCAGGTGCTGAACCAGAACGACGAAGTCGTGTGCGCGATCGTCGGCCGGCAGCTCTTCCGGCGTCGCTAGTCTTCGAGGAGCCGCCGTAGACCGTCGCGCACCGCGGCGCCGGCCCCGGGACCGTACCGCGTGCGCCCGGGCTCGAACACGTCGGTGAAGGCGTACTCGAAGCGCTGGTCCTGCAGGCCGAGCGCGCCGATCAGCCGGTTTTCGGTCGAATAGTCGTCCTCGTGCGGCACGAGCGCCGGCCAGCCGTCGGGTCCCGGCTCGAGAATCGGGCCGAAAAAAATGACACCGCCGTCGTTCTTGATCCGCAGCGCGCAGCTGCCTTCGGTCACGCCCGACATCGGCAGAAAATCGATCGTGCGGCTGAGCTTGCGCTCGCGGCCGACGGCGAGGTCGACCGTGCCGGCGACGTGCGGCGCCTCCGCTTCGAAGGCGATGATCTCGACGCCGCCCGATGCCCGCCAGCGCTCGAGGTCGCGCGCGCCGCGACGGCTCGGAAGAAAAATGTAGGCGGGCGGAGCGAGCTCCCGCAGTGCCGCGAGCAGCTCGGCGTCGAAAGGCGGCGCGTTGACCAGGACGCCACCGGCCTCGCGGTCGGCGATGTAATAGACGGCCGGGCGCGTTCCTGCGAGGTGGTAGATCGTGCGCTCGCGCAGCGCAACCAGACTATCGAGCATCCGCGGCCTGGGCGCGCAGCCAATCGACGAACGAGCGCACCGGGGCGCGCGCGAGCGCCTCCTTGCGCACCACCAGGTAATAGGCGTAGGGCAGGTGCACGCGCAGGCCGAAGGGTGCCACCAGGCGCCCGTCGTCCAGCTGCGGCCGCGCGAGCTCGGGCAGGGTGGCGACGATGCCCACGCCCTCGACCGCGGCCTCGAGCGCGAGCACGGAGTGCGAGAAATGCACGCCGTGCTTCAGGCGCAGCTCGCCCGCG
>JBAUTD010000627.1:0-1707 GCA_049582045.1 Burkholderiales bacterium | reverse complement strand
GAGTTCGAGCGGGTCGGCGCCGAGCTCGGCGGCGAGGCGAAGCTGCTCGCCAACATGGTGCCGACCGGGCGCTCGCCGATGCTCGCGGCGCAGACGCTCGCGCGCTGCGGCTTCTCGATCGCGATCTACCCCAGCGCGGGGATGGGCGCGGCGTGCGCGGCGCTCGAAGCCGCCTACGGCTGGCTTCGGAAGAAAGGCTCGCTCGAAGGCTCGCCCGTGCCGGCCTTCGACATGGCGCGGCTGCACGAGCTCACGGGATTCGCCGACGTGTGGGACTTCGAGCGGCGCCACGTCGAGCGCCAGGACTGAAGACGCCTCAGAGACGCGAGAGCACGAGCTTCATCAGCTTCAAGGCGGCGGCGTCCACGGTCGCGTCGTTGTGGTTGAAGTCGACGATGCCCACGCCGACCTCGTACTTGCCCACCTTGACGCTCAGGTCTCCCTTGTGCGGGTAGTTCTTGAAGGCCTTCTCGCCGATTCCGCTGACGGGGATTGCGAGCTTCGATGCGGTCATGTTCTTCCACAGGTCGTCGTCGTAGTCCTGGACGCTGACGCCGACGGCCGAGGCCCCGGGGGCCCCGTCCGGCGCGTTCCAGTCGCACGAGGCCTGAGTGTCCGTCGTCTGCAGGAGTCCCGCGCCCATCGTGGCGCCGGTGGCCTGCTTGATCTCGGCAAGCGTGAGCAGAGCGCAGGCCTTGATGTCCGCGGCGTTGCCTCCCGCGCTCGCCGCGCCCGGGAAGGATGCCACCAGGGCGATCCCGGCGATCAACAGGCAGCGAAGCGGGCGGGCGAACATGGCGCGATGATACCGCACGGCGCGTGCGCGGCGGCCTAGCGGTAGGTGCGGAACTGCCCCACCACCACGCCGAAGATCTCGAGGTCGTCCTTCGGCCGGATCACGGGGTAGGCCTTGTTCTCGGGCCGCAGGACGATGCGGCCCCTCTCGCGCGCGAGGCGCTTCAGGGTGAACTCGTTGTCGAGGATCGCGACCACGATGTCGCCGATGTCCGCGGTGGTGCGCTTTTCGACCACCACGGTGTCGCCGTCGAGGATGCCGGCGTCGATCATCGAGTCGCCCTTGACCTTGATCAGCAGGGTGCGCGAGGGGTTGGCGACCAGGTGCTCGTCGATCGTCAGGGTTTCGGCGGCCGTGTCGGCGGCGGGGCTCGGCATGCCGGCCCGGACGTGCTCGGCCACGGGGCGCTCGAAAAAGCGCTTGCCGGGCTTGAGCCGCCTGTCGGGGGTGCTCTGCAGGAAGCCCTCGCCCTTCAGGCGCATCACCATCCCGGCCACCGACGCCTTGGAGGCGAGCCCCACCAGGCCGCCGATGCGCGCGTAGGAGGGCAGCACGCGGTGCTTCGCGTAGTAGTCCTGCAGCCGCCCGAGGGATTGGCCGTCGTCCGCCATCCGGAAACGATACCGAACGAACGTTCGGTGGTCAATCGGCTTCGGAAGGTGGGGATCGGGAGGAAAATCGACTCCGACCCCGATTTCGATGGAAGCCGATTCGATGCACGTCTCCGGGCGGTGGAGCGGGCGCGGGTTCGACGTCGCGGACGCGGAGATCGCGCGCCAGGCCCGGCCGAAGTAAGCTAGTCGGGGTCCGCGCCGACCGCGCGGGCGGGAGGAAAGGCCATGGCATTCGACTGGTCGGGCCTGCGCGAGCCGGCGCCGGGGAGTCTCGTCGAGGCGCGAGAGGTGGCGCAC
>JBAUTD010000626.1:0-2244 GCA_049582045.1 Burkholderiales bacterium | reverse complement strand
CGCCTGGCGCGCGCTGCGCGAGCGGGCCGAGCGGCTGGAGCGCCGCTTCGCGCTGCCGTTCCGCCGCTACGTCGCGGCGCTGCGGCAGATGAATCCCCACACCGGGGACGACCTTATAATCGTCCCTGATACGAACGCAAAATCGAACGGAGCCGAGCGATGAAATTGATCAGCGAAAGTTTTGCAGACATGGGGACCATTCCCGGGCGCTGTGCCTTCGCGGTGCCTGACGCGAAGTCCCATGTCAGGTTGTCGGACAATCGCAATCCGCAGCTGGCGTGGAGCGGCCTGCCCGCGGGCACGCGCTCGCTCGCCCTCGTGTGCCACGACTACGATGTGCCGTCCAAGCCCGACGACGTCAACAAGGAGGGCCGCCAGATCCCGGCCACGCTGCCGCGCGTGGATTTCTACCACTGGCTGCTGGTGGATCTGAAGCCTTTCGACGAGCCGATCGCGGAGGGCGAGTTCTCCAACGGTGTCACTGCGCGCGGCAAGCCGGGTCCGCAGGCCCCGCGCGGCGCGCGCCAGGGCTTGAACGACTACACCGCGTGGTTCGCCGGCGACGCCGAGATGAAAGGCGACTACTACGGCTACGACGGGCCATGCCCGCCGTGGAACGACACTATCCTGCATCACTACGTGTTCACGCTCTACGCGCTCGACATCGAAAGGTGCCCGCTGCCGGACAAATTCAAGGGAGCGGACGTGCTTGCCGCGATCAAGGGGCACATACTGGACAGCGCCCGCCTGACCGGGGTCTACTCGCTGAACCTGTCGGCCAGGGCTTGAGCCTCGAAATCCTGGCGCTGGCGCCGATCGCATTTCTAGGCGCGCTGGTCTACGGCATTACCGGTTTCGGCGCTGCGCTGATCGCGATTCCGCTCGCCACGCATTTCGTGCCGCTACGCTTCGCGCTCGCGGTGTTCGTGCTGCTCGACCTGGCGAACGCCCTGCGCCTCGGACTCGAGGCGCCGCGGCACGTGGTGCGCGGCGAGGTCGCGCGCCTGGTGCCGATGATCCTTGCCGGAACCGTGCTCGGCGTCACGGCCCTGGTCAACATGCCGCGCCAGGGCGGCCTGCTTGCCCTTGGGGCGTTCGTCGTCGCATTCGCGCTGTACTCGCTGTTCTCGCGTCGCCCGCGCGGCACCGTCGGGCGCGGCTGGGCCTGGCCCGCGGGACTGGCGGGCGGCGTCACCAGCTCGATGTTCGGCGCCGGCGGGCCTCCCTACGCGATCTATCTCGCGCAACGCAACTTGAGCAAGGAGTCCTTCCGCGCCACGCTCGCAGTGACTTCGATCGCGAGCATCGCGCTGCGCCTGGCCGCGTTCGTGCTCACCGGGCTGATGAGCGACCTGAAGGTGTGGGTCGCCGCCTTGATCGCGCTGCCCGCGGCGTGGGTCGGCATTTCACTCGCATCGAGGCTGTTCCGCCGCATCCGGCGCGAGACGCTGATGCGCGCGGTGGCGCTGATGCTGCTCGCCTCGGGCGGTTCGCTGCTCCTGCGCGCGCTGGGTTGAGCGATGGACTGGGTGCTCGGCTGCGTTCTGCTGTACATCGTCGCGCAGCTGGGCATCGCATTCTGGTTCTCGCACCGCAACCGCAACGAGGTCGACTACCTGCTCGCCGGGCGCAGCCTCGGCCCCTGGATGGCGACCTTCACGGTGTTCGCCACCTGGTTCGGCGCCGAGTCCTGCGTCGGGGCCGCCGGCGAGGCCTATGCGCACGGCGTCTCGGGAGTCATCGCCGATCCCTTCGGCTACAGTGCCGGCATCGTGCTTTCCGGGCTGCTGTTCGCAGGCGCGCTGTGGAAGCGCGGCATCGTCACGCTCGCCGACCTGTTCCGCCAGCGCTACGGCATCGGCGTCGAGCGGCTGGCGGCGATCGTCATGATTCCGGGCTCGATCATGTGGGCCGCGGCGCAGGTGCGCGCTTTCGGGCAGGTTCTCGCCTCCGCCTCGGATCTCGGGCTGCTCGCCGCGATCACGCTCGCAGCCGCGGTCGTGATCGCCTACACCGCGATCGGCGGGATGTGGGCCGACGCGGTCACCGACCTGGTCCAGGGCATCGTTCTCATCGCGGGAGTGCTCGCGCTGGGCGCCGTGTTCGTGTCGCTCGGCGGGCTGCGCGAGATCGCGGCGCTGCCGCCGGCGAGCTTCGCCCCGATGCACGGCCGAAGCGTCGTCGGCGCGCTGGATGCGCTGGCGGTGCCGATCTTCTCGACCATCGCCGCGCAGGAGCTGGTGT
>JBAUTD010000625.1:0-11860 GCA_049582045.1 Burkholderiales bacterium | reverse complement strand
CGGCCGCCCAGGCCGGCCTCGACGGCGACAAGCTGCTCGCGGCGGCGCCCGGAGCGAAGGCGCAATTCGACGCCTTCACCCAGGAGGCGCTCGCGCGCGGCGTGTTCGGCGCGCCGACCTATGTCTATCGCGACGAGTTGTTCTGGGGCCAGGACCGGCTCGACTTCCTCGACCGAGCGCTGGCGTCGTAAAGTATCGAGTACTCGCGTGGGCCGGTAGCTCAGTTGGTTAGAGCAGGGGACTCATAATCCCTTGGTCCTTGGTTCGAATCCAAGCCGGCCCACCATTCTCGGCGCTGCGAATAAGCGACGAGTAAGCGACCGGTAAGCGAGGCGTATCGGGCCCGCTCCGATCATGTGCATCGCAGGAAAGGAAATGCACCTGCCATCACTGAAAGGAGTGAGCCATGAAAGTTCGTAGCCTGTTTGCCGCAGCGGTATCCGCCTCCACGCTCGCCCTCGCGAGCTGCTATGTGGTCCCGGTGGTCGATCCTCAGGGCAACATGCAGTACCAGTACTATCCGCTGCCGCCCGCGGGTGCGCCGGCGGCGAAGTATCCGGCGCCCTACACCGGCGCGCCCTCACATGCGTCGGCGATTGCGTTGAACGTTCGCCTCTATCCGAACAACGACATCGCCTCCCAGACCGGCGTGGTCAACGGGACGGTGATCAACATGATGAACGGCAAGGGACGCTTCCAGCTCCAATACGCCGGCGAGGTCCTTACGGGCGAAACGACGCGCGTCTCCGGCGACACGCACAAGGGAATCGCCAGCGCCTACGGCTCGTCGGGCTCGTACATGAGCTGCGAATACCAGATGGACACGCCGCGCCAGGGCGCCGGCACCTGCACGTTCTCCAACGGGGCCCGTTACACGGCGCAAATCGGCGGCTAGCGGCGCTTCGTTGTCCGGACGCAGGGTTTTCCTGTAAAATCCGCGCCTTCGCAATGGGGTGGTAGCTCAGCTGGGAGAGCGTCGCGTTCGCAATGCGAAGGTCGGGAGTTCGATCCTCCTCCACTCCACCAGATTCCTTCTTGATGATTGAGCCGGCCACAAGACCGGCAGCATGAAGCTCGCCAGGCTCCTCGCTCTCGTTCTTCCGTTGTTTACGGTTGCGGCGCATGCCGAACCGGAACGCGGGTCTGCGGTCGCGCTGCGACAAACCTATGCCGCGCTCGCCGTGCGGCTCGCGGCGAGCCCGTTCGGCCGGCCGCTGGTGCTCGAGTCGCGGCAGTCGGACGGCCGCGTGCAGGGCGCGGTATACGCGGTCGTCGATCACGCCTTCGACGAGCTGAAAAGCGCCCTGGACGGGACGCGCCAGTGGTGCGAGGTCCTGATCCTGCACCTGAACGTGAAAGACTGTCGTTCGACCCCTGGCGGCGGCCTCGCTGTCTTTCTCGGCCGCAAGACGCCGCAGCCGCCGGAGCAGGCGCAGCGCCTCGACTTCGAATATCGGACAGCGGCGCTCGCTGCCGATTTCATGGAAGCGGTGTTGCAAGCCGAGAGCGGTCCGGCCGGAACGCGCGACTACCGGATCCGGCTCGAAGCCGCACCACTCGACGCGAAGCGCAGCTTCGTCGCGTTGTCGTATTCGTATGCCTACGGACTGGCGGCGCGGATCGCGGTCAACGCCTATCTCGCCACGGCCGGAAGCGGCAAGGTCGGGTTCACCGTGCTCGGCAAGCAGCCGGATAAGGGGCTCGAATACGTCGGCGGGCTGCGCGGCATCGTCGAGCGCAATGTGATGCGCTATTACCTCGCCGTCGAGGCGCGCCTCGACGCGCTGTCCGCGCCGCCGGAGCAGCGCCCGGAGAGGAGCATGCGCAACTGGTTCGCCGCCACCGAGCGCTACCCTCGCCAGTTGCACGAAATCGACCGGTCGGAATATCTCGAAATGAAGCGCGTCGAAATCCGCCGCGACGCGCTCGCGCTCAGGATTGAGCGCCCCCGATGACGCGGATCTCGCGCGCGGCCCGGGGATATTCGACGCCGGCCTGCCCGAATTTCTCCACGATGGCCTGATTGATCTCGGCGCCCGCCGGTAAGTAGTCGGGCACCTTGACCCAAGGTTTGACCGCGATCCCGATCGACTTGTCGGCGAGCGTCGTGACACCGACGATCGCTGCAGGATCCTTCAGCGCGCGCGCGTTGGATTGCACCACCTCGTCGATCGCCGCGAGCGCGCGCTCGAGGTCGGCCGCGCGGGCGATCTCCACCCGCAGGTCGAGCTGCCGGATCTCGCCGTAGTTGTGCAGGATTTCGCCCACGATCTTGCGATTCGGCACCACGACCAGCGACCGGTCTGGATGGCTGAGCCGGGTGGTGAACAGGTCGATCGACTCGACCCGGCCTTCGACCCCCACCATGGCGACATACTCGCCGACGCGAAACGGCTTGGTGAAGATGATGGTCAGGCCGGCCGCCAGGTTGCCCAGCACGCCCTGCATCGCGAGCGCAATCCCGGCGCCCGCGACGCTCAGGCCGGCAATCAGCGGCAGCAGGTCGACCCCCAGGTTCTGCAGCGCCACGATCAGGAACAGGCCGATCACCAGCAGCCGGGCAAGGCGCACGAGCAGCAGCCGCACCGGCGGCTCGAGCCTGAGCTTGCCCAGCCAGCGATCGAACAACGCGCCCACCCAGCGCCCGACGTAGTAGCCGGCGACCAGGATCAGGATCGCGACCAGGAGCTTCGGCCCGAATTTGATGCCCAGGTCGATGGCGGTGTTCCTGGCCTGGTCGAGGCTTGCGAGCTGGGTCGGCATGGCGCTCGAGATTATGCGCGCGTGCTGACGCTGCCGCGGTCGATGACGAAGATGCGATCGACCATGCGCTCGGAATGCTGCAGATCGGATTCGGACAGGATGACCGACATGCCCTCGAGCTTCAGGCTGCCGACCACCTCCACCAGCCGGTGCGCGAGCGCGGGCGCGACGCCCTCGAAGGGCTCATCGAGCAGCAGCAGCCTGTCGCCGCACATCAGTGCGCGGCCGATGGCGACCATCTTCTGCTGCCCGCCGGAGAGCTGCGTGCCCTTGCGCGGCGCGAAGCCGCGGATCTCCGGGATCAGGCGATAGACCTTTTCCAGTCGCGCGGCGGCGTCAGGCAGTTTTGCCGCCCAGGCGGGCAGCAGCAGGTTTTCCTCTACCGTCAGGTCGGGGATCAGGCGCCGGTCCTCGGGCATGTAGCCGATGCCCAGGCGGGTGCGGCGCCAGGTCGGCGTCGCGAGCAGGTCGGCGCCGTCGAATCCGATCGCGCCGCCCGAGACCTTGAGGATGCCCATGATGCTTTTCATGAGCGTCGTCTTGCCCGCGCCGTTGCGCCCGATCAGGCCGGCCATGGTGCCGGTCGGCAGCTCGAGCGAGACGCGGCGCAGGATCTGCACCGACTGGATCGAGACGTCGAGACCGTCGATCTTAAGCACGGTGCCTCGCCTGCGCTTCGTCCAGCCGGTGCAATTCGCCGCCCACGACGAAGCGCTTGACCTCGGGGTCCTCGAGCGCGACCGCGGGCGGCGCGTCGGCGATGATGCGCCCGTCGTAGAAGGCGAGCACGCGCTCGGCGAAGCGGCTCACGACCTCCATGTCGTGCTCGACGAACAGCACGGTCGCGCCCTCGGCGCGCACCGCCTTCATGATCATTTCCATGATCGTGAACTTCTCTTCCGCCGACACGCCGCTGGTAGGCTCGTCGAGCAGCAGGATCTTGGGCTTGGCGACCATGGTGAGCGCGATGTCGAGCAGCTTCCTGACCCCGCCGGGAAGCACCTGCGCATTCTTGTCCCGGTAGTCGCTCAGCCCGAAGCGATCGAGGATCTGCGCGGCGACCTCTTCCGCGGGCAGGTCGTGGCCCGGCACCAGCGGCTCTCCGCGCGAGAAGAATCCGCCCAGTCCGGCGTTCCTCAGCACCACGCCGATGCCGGCCATCATGTTCTCGAACGCGGTGAGCGAAGCGTACAACTGCGGGATCTGGAACGAGCGGCAGATCCCCAGCCGCGTGATGTCGCGCGGCGCGAGGGCCGTGATGTCCCGCCCTTCATACTGGATGCGGCCGCGGTCGGGCTTCAGGTACCCGGTGATCATGTTGATGAAGGTGGTCTTGCCCGCGCCGTTGGTGCCGATCAGGCCGACCACCGAGTCGCGCTCGATCGCGGCGCTGATGTCGCTCGCGGCGGTGACCGCGCCGAAATTCTTGTACAAGCCCCGTGCGTCGAGGATGGTCGCCATCTCAGGACGCCTTGCGCCGGGCGAACAGCGACCACAGGCCGTCGGGCAGGAAGAGGATCACCACCAGCAGCGAGCTGCCGAGCACCATCTGCCAGGTGTTTGGCGATACGTCGAAGGCGACCGACTGGATGATGCCGAAGATCAGCGCCCCGAGGAACGGCGCGATCACGCTGCCGGTTCCCGCCAGGATGGTGATGAAGATGAACTCTCCGGAAGTCGTCCAGTACGCCATTTCCGGGTCGATGTGGCCGACGGTGGTGGCGGCGAGCGCGCCGCCCAGCCCGGCGAGCGCGGCGGCGATGACGTACTTGACGTGGATCGCATGGCGCGCCGAGGCACCCATGTACTCGACCCGGATTTCGTTGTCCTTGATCGCGGGCGCGAGCCGGCCGAGCGGCGTCTTAAGGTAGCGGTGCACCAGCAGCGCGGCGACGAAGGCCACGGCGGTGGCGACCGCCAGCACCATGTAGCGCACCCAGGCGTCCACCGGACGCCATCCGAACAGCGTCGACGGCAGCAGGTTGAACCCGTCGCTCGAGCCGAGTGCCTCGGTTTTCACCAGCAGGCCGTACAGGATCATCGAGATCGCCAGGCTAAGCAGGCCAAAGAAGATGCTGCGGTATCGCGCCAGCAGAAACCCGAGCACGAACCCGGTCAAACCGGAGGCGAGCATCCCGGCGAGCATCAGCGTGAACACTCCGCTGACCTCGTATCGGAGCCCAAGCAGCCCCGCGGCATAGGCGCCAATGCAGTAGTACAGCGCCTGGCCGAAGGACACCAGGCCGCAGCGCAGCAGGATCATCAGCCCGAGCACCACCAGCCCCTTGGCGAGCGCCACGGTGAGCAGGAACACGGTCCATTGCGGCGCGAACGGACCGGCGGCGAGGATCGCAGCGACGATGATCGCGAGCGTTTGAGGTGTCCGGTCGCGCCTCATATCTTTCTTGCCTCGGCGATGCTGAACAGGCCACGCGGCCTGAACGCGAGCACTGCCGCCATCACCAGGTAGATCACGAACAGCTCGGCTTGCGGCAGATAGTGGATCGTGGCCGAGCGCACCAGGCCCACGATCACGGCGCCGAGCGCGGCGCCCGGCAGGCTGCCCAGGCCCCCGATCACGACTACCGCGAACGAAAGCACGATCACCTCGACGCCCAGGCCGGGCACCACCGATACCGTCGGCGCGGTGTAGGCGCCGCCGATCGCCGCCAGCAGCGAACCGAAGGTGAAGGTGAAAAGGTAGAAGCGATCGACGTTGATGCCCATCGCGCGGCTGACCTCGGTGTCGTGGATCACCGCGACCAGCAGCTTTCCGGTGCGGGTATGGTTCAGCATCCACGCCAGCCCCACTCCGCACGCGATCGCGACGCCGACCAGGATCAGGTTGTAGTAGGGGTAAGTGAGATCTCCGATGTCGAAGCTGCCCAGCAGGCCGTAGGGCTCGGCGACGAAATAGGGGCTCACCCCCCAGATCAGCTTGATGACGTCTTCCAGGATCAGGAACAGGGCGTAGGTGATGAGCAGGATCACCACCTCGTCCTTGGCGTACATGAAGCGCAGGATGCCGCGCTCGATCAACGGCGCGACGATGACCGATACCAGCAGCGCCGAGCCCAGCAACACGGCGTAGGAAAGATAGGGCGGCATGCCCTTCGCCAGCAGGGCGCCGGTGATGGAGGCCGCGGCGTAGGCGCCGAGCGCGTAGAAGCTGCCGTGCGTCACGTTGACGATCTTCATGACGCCGTAGATGAGCGTCAGTCCGATCGCGGCGACGAACAGCCAGGCCGAGTAGATGATGCCGTCGATCAGGACGGCCAGGAGCTGTTCCACGCTAGGCGGGGATGAAAGTGCGGGGACGAAAAAAACGGCTGCCCCGAGGGCAGCCGTTTCTTGCTCGAATCGCCTACTTCTTCTTGAAGCCGCTCGCGATCCATTCGGCGGCCTTGACGCTGTCGGGCGGGTTCACCATCTCGGCCGGATAGCGCTTCACGTTCGCCAATGTCATCTTGCCGTGCACCTTCTTGGTCACGCCGTAGGCCATCTCGGTGATTGCCTGGTGGCCGGCGCCGATCGCCATTTCAACCTTGCCCCCCATGCTCTCGAAGGTCAGGTGCTCGAACGCCGCGATCACCTGGTCGGTGCTCGGGCGCTTGCCGCCGTTGGCGGCCTGCGCCTTCTCCCAGGCGGCCTTGGTACCGAGAATCGCCTGCGCCATGTGGTAGGCAGCGTAGTTCGGCACCACGCCGTAGCGGTCCTGGAAGGTCTTGCGGAACCACTTGTTCAGCTCGTTGTTCGGAGCGTACGGGCCGTATGGGCCGCGCGCGCCGATCACGACGCCGTCGGGAATGCTGCCGGCGAGCTTGTACATCGCGGTTTCGCCCGCGGTCAGGATCACCGTGCTGCGCTTGAACAGCCCGCGCGGGCCGCCTTGCAGGATCAGCGCCTCGAGGTCGCCGTCCCAGAAGCTCGAATGCACCACGTCGGCCTTGGCCGCGAGCACGGTCGAGATCTCGGCGTTGTACTGGCCCGCGAACAGCTTGGGCATCTGCGAAGTCGCGACCTTCACGCCCGGCACGAGCTGCTTCATCGAGGCCTCGAAGTCGGACCATGAGTCCTGACCCCAGGCGTAGTTCTGATTGATGCCGGCGATCGACTTGATCTTGCCCTTCTTGAGGTCCTTCACGTAGAGCGCCGCGCCGACGCTGTCCATGGTCGCGGTCGCGGCGGTGCGGAACACGTACTTGTAGCTCTTCTCCTCGAAGATGCGCGGCGTGCCGCAATCGAAGAACACGGTGAGCTTCTTGAGCTCCTCGGCCACCGGCGCGATGCCCAGGCAGCTGCCGCTCGAGATGTAGCCGATCACCATGTCGACGTTGTCGCGCTGCACCATGTTGCGGAACTCGGTCACCTGGGTGGTGGTTCCGCCGGACTCATCGACCAGGTTCATGTGCAGCGGCGCGCCACCGAACCCCTTGGTGGCGTAGGGCGCCGGCACCTTGCCGGCGTTGAGCATCTCGAACATGATCTCGGCGGAATTGCGCGCCGGAACGCCGAACGGTCCCGCGGCTGCTCCGGACAGGAACGAAACGACCCCGATCTTGAGCGGCGCTTCCTGGGCGGCTGCGAAGGCCGGCACCAGCGCGGCGACAAGCGCCGCCGCGACAGCTTTCTTGATTGTGTTCATGGTCTCCTCCCTCTAGGGCCGTCGATGGTGCAGCAAAACGCCGCCGACGGTCAAGCAAGCCGAATTGAAGTGGGCTTATCATCGTCCGATCGCAGAAAAGGGAGTCCGCAGTGAGCTTCGAGACGATCCTGTATCGGGAAGACGGGCCGATCGGTTGGCTGACGCTGAACCGTCCCGACGACGGCAACATGTTCACGCCGCAGATGTGCCACGAGATCCGCGACTGCATCAACGCGGTGCGGCGCGAGACGCGCACCCGGGTGCTGGTGATCACCGGCGCAGGCGACAAGTTCTTCTGCATCGGCGGGCGCAAGGAGGGCATGGAGGACACGCTGCTGTACGCCGGCGTGCTGCCGACGCTCGAGATGTACGAGTCGATCGACCGGCTGCAAAAGCCCGTGATCGCCTCGGTCAACGGTTACGCGGTGGGCGGCGGCAACGTGCTGCAGGTGGTGTGCGACCTGACCATCGCCAAGGAGAGCGCGGTCTTCCGCCAGGTCGGGCCGATGATGGGCAGCTTCGACGCCGGCTACGGCACCTGGTATCTGGAGGACCTGGTCGGAAAGAAGAAGGCGAAGGAAATGTGGATGCTCAACCCGCGCCTCAGCGCGAAGGAAGCGCTGGCGATCGGCCTGATCAACCGCGTGGTCCCGGACGAGGTGCTGCGCGAGGAGACGCGCAAGATGGCGCTCGAGGTGGCCGAGCGCGGCGCGTTCGCGCTCGCCTCGATCAAGGGCGCGTTCAACGCGCGCCACGGCGGCGTCTCGGGGCTGGCGCGCGTCGCGCACGACCTGCTGCTGCGCCCCTACCTCGAGAGTGAAGAGTCGCACGAGCTAGGCGAAGCTTTCCGCGCCAAGAGGAAGCCGGATCCCGGCAAGTTCGGCCGCTAGCTGCGTGAACACAATCCTCACCCTGCTCAACCCGCAGGCGGCGGCGCGCCATTACGCGTCGGGCGCGTGGCGCGAGGACACCCTCTACTCGCTGCTGCGAAAGCACGCGGCCGAGCGCCCGCAGGCCTCGGCGCTGCGCGACGCGCGAGTACGGTTGTCCTGGCGCGAGCTGCTGGCCTGGGTCGATGCAATGGCGCAGGCGCTGCACCTGGCCGGGGTGCGCCGCGGCCAGCGCGTGGCAGTGTGGCTTCCCTCGCGCGCCGAGAGCGTGGTCGCGCTGCTCGCCTGCGCGCGAAACGGTTACGTGTGCATTCCCTCGCTGCACCAGAACTACACCGTGGCCGAGATCGTGCAGCTGCTCGAGCGCACGAGGGCCGCGGCGCTCGTGATGCAGGCGGGTTACGGAACGGGCGCCGTGCCGGCGCTCCCTCCGATGAAGGCGGTATTGGACGTCGGCGACCCCAGCTTTCCGGCGCCGGGCGCGGTTTGCGAGCTGCCGCCCGTGGTCGATCCCGACAAGATCGCCTACCTCGCGTTCACCTCGGGCACGACCGGCGTGCCCAAGGGCGTGATGCATTCGGACAACACGCTGCTCGCCAACGGCCGCGCGATGGTGGAGGACTGGCGGCACGACCATTCGACCGTGCTGCTCAGCCTTTCGCCGATGAGCCACCACATCGGCACCGTCGCCGTCGAGCAGATGCTTGCTGCGGGCTTCGAGCTGGTCGTCAACGACCCGCCGGCGGGCATGAAGCCCATCGATTGGGCGCTCGAATGCGGCGCGACCTACATCATGGGCGTGCCGACCCACGCGATCGACATGCTCGCCGAAGCCAAGCGCCGCGGCCTGGGCAAGCTCGGCGCCGTGCGGCTTTTCTACATGGCCGGTTCGCCGATCCCGCGCGAAGTGGCGCAGACCTTCCTCGACATGGGCATCACGCCGCAGAACATCTACGGCATGACCGAGAACGGCTCGCACCAGTACACGCTGCCGAGCGACGACGCGCAGACCATCGTCGAGACCTGCGGCCGTGCCTGCCACGGCTACGAAACGCGTGTCTTCGCCCAGGACAATTCCGATCTCGAAGTGCCCGCGGGCACCGTGGGCGAGATCGGAACCCGCGGCGCGTTGCTGATGCTCGGCTACTTCGACAACCAGGCGACCACCGAGGACTCGTTCAACAAGGACGGCTGGTTCCTGTCCGGCGACCTCGGCGTGCTCGACGGGCGGGGCTGCCTGCGCATCGTTGGCAGAAAGAAGGATCTCATCATCCGCGGCGGCCACAACATCCACCCGGCGCGGATGGAGGACCTGGCGCATCGGCATCCTGCGGTGCAGAAGGCCGCCGCCTTCGGCGTGGCCGACGCGCGCCTGGGCGAGAGGGCCTGCCTCGCGGTGATCTTGCGCGAGGGCGAGCGCGTCTCGGCCGAGGCGATGCTCGATCACCTGCACGCGGTGGGCCTGTCGAAATACGACATGCCCGAGTACTTCGTCGCGCTGGACGCCTTTCCGCTCACCGCGAGCGGCAAGATCCTCAAGCGCGAGCTGCAGCAGTGGGCGAAGAGCGGGCGCGTCGCGCCGCAGCCGGTGCGCTGGACCGAACCCCAGAAGGAGAAATGAACATGGCCATCGAACTGTCGCGCGTCGAGGAATTCGCGCTCATCCGCCTCAACCGGCCGCAGGCGCTGAACGCGCTTTCCTTCGGCCTGGTCGAGGATCTATCGCGTGCGATCGACGAAGTGGCGGCGAGCGACGCGCGCGCGCTGCTCATCACCGGCGCGGGCGACAAGGCGTTTTGCGCCGGCGCCGACATCGCCGAGCTCGCCGGCAGGACACTGGCGCAGACCAAGCGCGGCGCCGAGCTCGGGCAGGCGGCAATGGAGAAGATCGCCCGCCTGCCGATGCCTTCGGTGGCGATCGTCAACGGCTACGCCTTCGGCGGCGGCCTGGAGCTCGCGCTTGCCTGCACCTTCCGCCTGGTGACGGCGAACGCGAAGCTCGGGCTGCCCGAGATCAAGCTCGGGCTCATCCCGGGCTACGGCGGCACCCAGCGCCTGCCGCGCGCGGTGGGCGAAGCGCGCGCGCTCGAGATGATCCTTACCGCAAAGGCGGTTGACGCGCAGACCGCGCTGGCTTGGGGGCTCGCCAACCGGCTGGTCGACGGCGACGCGCTCGCCGCGGGCATCGCCTTCGCGCGCGAGTTCTCCCGCTTCAGCCTGCCGGTGCTCGCCTTCGCGCGCGAGGCCGTGCAGCGCGCGCTCGACACGCCGGTGCACGAGGGCCTGAGGATCGAGGCCGACCTCTCGACGCTCGCGTTCCAGCTTGATGACGCGCGCGCAGGGATGGACGCGTTCATGAACAAGCGCAAGCCCGCGTTCCGGGACCGCTGACATGGCGAAAGTGATCGCGGTCACCGGCGCGAGCCGCGGCATCGGCGCGGCGATCGCGGCCGAGCTGCTGCGCCGCGGCTTCACGGTGGGCTCGCTTACGCGAAAGGCAATCGGCATCGACGGCACCCTGCCGATCGCCTGCGACGTCGACGACGAGGAATCCGTCAAGCAGGCATTCAAGGCCCTCGCGGACAAGGCCGGGCGCATCGACGGCCTGGTGAACAACGCCGGAGTGCACCTGTACGGCAAATCCGCCGAGCTCCCGACGGCGCGCTACGAGGAGGTGATGGCCACCAACGCGCGCTCGGTGTTCCTGTGCTGCCGCGAGGTCTACCCCTACCTGGAAAAGGCAGGCGGCACGATCGTCAACATCGGCTCGTTCTTCGACAAGCTGGGCGTGAAGCAGAACCTCGCCTACTGCGCGTCCAAGGCCGCAGTCGGCGCGATCACCCGCTGCCTCGCGGTCGAGTGGGCGCCGAAGAAGATCCGAGTGCTCGACGTCGCGCCCGGCTACATCGAGACCGAGCTCAACGCCGAGGCGATGAAAAAGGGCGCGCTGCGCGCGTTCCTCGAGGCGCGCGTGCCGACCGGCGGCCCGGGCAGGGTCGAGGACGTGGCGCGGCTGGTGGCGGCGCTCTTGTCCGAAGACCTTCCCTTCCTCACCGGCGAGACGATCTACCTCGACGGCGGCCAGGGGATGGCGCACTGAGCCGATGCGCGCGGTCATCGTCCGCGAGCACGGGCCGTTCGGCTCGCCGCGCCTGGAGAGGGTCCCCGATCCCGTGCCCGGACACGGCGAGGTGGTGATCGACGCGCGCGCAATCGGGGTCAACTACCCCGACCTGCTCGTGATAGAGGGCAAGTACCAGTTCCTTCCGCCGCGCCCGTTCAGCCCCGGCAAGGAGGTCGCCGGCGTGGTGAGCGCGATCGGCCCCGGGGTGACCCGCTTCGGGCCGGGCGACCGTGTGATGGCGCAGCGCGAGTACGGCACCTACGCCGAGAAGACTCTCTCGCCCGAGGCGACCTGCTACCGCCTGCCGGACCTGCTGGGCTTCGAGGAGGGCGCGGCGCTCGGGCTCGCTTACCAGACCTCGCATTTCGCGCTGGTCGAGCGCGCGGCCCTCGGCAAGGGCGAGACGGTGCTGGTGACCGGCGCCTCGGGCGGGGTCGG
>JBAUTD010000624.1:0-1958 GCA_049582045.1 Burkholderiales bacterium | reverse complement strand
GGCCACCGGCGCGAAGCGCGCCACGCCGTGGGTGGTCGCCTCGGCGCGGTGCGCGGTGCCGAAGGCGTCGTTCACGTACACGTCGCACAGCGCGGCGATCTTCTTCGCTAGCGCCTCGTCGTCCTTCTTCTCGCCCTTGTTGACGCGGCAGTTCTCCAGCACAACGAGCTCGCCCGGGCGCACGGAAACGCCGTTCACCCAGTCCTTCAGCACCGGGACGTCCCTTTGCAGCAGCTCGCCGAGGCGCTTCGCCACCGGAGCGAGGGAATCCTCGGGCCTGAGCTCGCCCTCCTTGGGACGGCCCAGATGGGAGGTCACCATCACCGCCGCGCCCGCGTCGAGCGCGGCGCGGATGCCCGGCACCGAGGCGCGGATGCGCGTGTCGTCGCTCACCTTGCCGGAATCGTCCAGCGGGACGTTGAGGTCCGCGCGGATCAGCACGCGCTTGCCACGCAGGTCCAGCTCGCTCATGCGCTTGAAGCGCATGACCTACTTCGCGTTCATCAGTGCGACCGCGGCGTCGAGCATGCGGTTGCTGAAGCCCCACTCGTTGTCGTACCACGAAGTGACCTTCACCAGCGTGCCGCCGCTCACCTTGGTCAGCGTCGAGTCGAAGATCGAGCTGGCCGGGTTGTGATTGAAGTCCGACGACACCAGCGGCTCGGTGTTGTACTCGAGGATGCCCTTCAACGCACCTTCCGACGCTTTCTTCACCGCGGCGTTCACCTCGTCGGCCGTGGTGGCCTTCTTGGCGACGAAGGTCAGGTCGACGATCGAGACGTTGATCGTCGGCACCCGGATCGCGAAGCCGTCGAGCTTGCCGTTCAGGTGCGGCAGCACCAGCCCTACGGCGGCGGCGGCGCCGGTCTTGGTCGGGATCATGTTCTGCGACGCCGAACGCGCCCGGCGCAGGTCCTTGTGGTAGACGTCGGTCAGCACCTGGTCGTTGGTGTAGGCGTGAACCGTGGTCATCAGGCCGTTCACCACCCCGATGCCGTCGTCCAGCGCCTTCACCAGCGGCGCGAGGCAGTTGGTGGTGCACGAGGCGTTCGAGATCACCGTGTCGCTCGACTTGAGGTCCTTGTCGTTCACCCCCATCACGATGGTGCGGTCGACGTCCTTGTCGCCCGGGGCGGAGATGATGACCTTCTTCGCGCCCGCCTGCAGGTGGGCGCCGGTCTTCGCCTTGCTGGTGAAAAGCCCCGTGCACTCGAACACCACGTCCACGCCCAGGTCCTTCCAGGGCAGCTTGGCGGGGTCGCGTTCGGCCAGCACCCTGATCCGGTCGCCGTTTACCACCAGCGCGTCGCCCTCGACCTGCACGCTGCCGCGGAACGGGCCGTGCGCGGTGTCGTGCCTGAGCAAATGGGCGTTGGTCTTGGCATCGCCCAGATCGTTCAGGGCGACGAACTGCAGCCCCTGCTTCTTGCCGTACTCGTAGTGCGCGCGCAGGACGTTGCGCCCGATGCGGCCGAAACCGTTGATTGCGATTTTGATTGCCATGGCTACTCCTGGATGACGGACTTCGCTGCCTCTACCACCTTATCGGCTGTGAACCCGAAATGCTTGAACAGTTCCCCGGCCGGCGCCGACTCGCCGAAGCGGTCGATGCCGACCACGGCGCCGTCGAGCCCGACGTACTTGCGCCAGAAATCCGTGACGCCCGCTTCGATCGCCACCCGCGGCACGCCGCGCGGCAGCACCGCGTCGCGGTAGGACGGGTCCTGGCGGTCGAAAGCGGTGGTCGAGGGCATCGACACCAGCCGCGCGGCAATGCCCTCGGCCGCGAGCTGCTTCTGCGCGGCGAGCGCGAGCGACACCTCGGACCCGGTGGCGATCAGCACCACGCGCGGTGCCGCCGCGCCATCGGACAGCACGTAGCCGCCGCGCCGGACGTTCTCGAGCGCCGCGGCGTCGCGCCTGGCGAACGCGAGGTTCTGGCGCGAGAGCAGCAGCGC
>JBAUTD010000623.1:0-2234 GCA_049582045.1 Burkholderiales bacterium | reverse complement strand
GCTCAGCGCCAGGTAGCAGCCGGCGATGAGCACGGTCTCGATCATGGTGACCGCCTTGCCGAGCGTCAGCGCGCTGGTGATCACCACCAGCAGGTAGGTGTTCAGCAGGGGGCTCGCGATGCGGCCGGTGAACAGCAGCACCCAGGTGATGAACACCAGCATCGCGACCGTCTCGATGCCGATCTTCCAGCGCGTCTCGGCGCGGTAGAAGTTCGTGTAGCGGAAGCTCATCACGAACGCGGCGAAGAAGAACAGCGCCGAGGAGATCGCCGGCTCGCTGTCGGCGGGCGGGCCGCCGAAGGTCAGGTACAGCAGCACCAGGATGAGCAGCAGCCACTCGATCTCGGCCACGGTGCGCGAGATGCCTCGCAGCTCCTCCTGCTCGATGCTGAGGATCGGCTGCCGTTTCTGGCTCAGCGGCTGGTTCGGCGCCACTTTTCTCGTTGTTGTCGACCTTGACCCGAACAGTAGCCGAGCGCGCCGCGCCCCGCAAGCGCGCTAGGCGTAGGAGGTGTACAGCAGCAGCGCGACTGCGAGCGCCATGGTCGCCGTTGCGGCCCAGCCGAGGCGCTTGAGCCGCTTGCTGACGACGAACGGGCCCATCGCCTCCGGGCGCGCGGCGAGCAGCATCATCACCGCCATGATCGGCACCGCGACCACGCCGTTGATCACCGCGCTCCAGAACAGCGCCTTGATCGGGTCGATCGGGGCGAAGTCGATTCCGGCGCCGATCACGGTCGCGGCGACGATGATGGCGTAGAAGCCGCGCGCCTCGAGCGGCTTGAGCGCCAGGCCCGAGCGCCATTCGAGGGTCTCGGCCACCGCGTAGGCCGCCGAGCCCGCCAGCACCGGGATCGCGAGCATGCCGGTGCCGATGATGCCGGCGGCGAACAGCGCGAAGGCGAACTCGCCCGCGATCGGGCGCAGGGCCTGGGCCGCCTGGGCCGAGTTCTGGATGTCGGTCAGCCCCGCGCGGTGCAGCGTCACCGCGGTGGTGAGCATGATGAAGAAGGCCACCAGGTTGGAGAAGCCCATGCCGAGGTAGGTGTCGACCTTGACCCGGTGCAGCTCCGCACGCGCGCGCTCGAGCGCGAGCGGGCCGCCGAAGCCGGCCGCACGCTGCTCCTCGACCTCCTGCGAAGCCTGCCAGAAGAACAGGTAGGGACTGATCGTGGTGCCGAACACCGCGACCAGCACGAGCACGTAATCGCGCTTCAAGCTGATGGTCGGAACGAGCGTGCCGACGAGGACCTCGCGCCAGGGCACGTCGATCACGAACACCGTGCCGACGTAGGCGAACAGCGCGGTGACGAGCCATTTCAGCAGCGGCGCGTAGCGCGGATAGGGCATGTTCACCTGCAGCAGCACCGAGACCGCGCCGAACAGCGGCACGTACACGAGCGCCGGTCCGCCGACCAGCAGGCGCAGCGCCTCGCTCATGGCCCCGAGGTCGGCGGCGATGTTGATCGTGTTGGCGGCGAGCAGCAGGATGATCATCGGCTGCAGCACCCAGCGCGGGTACAGGCGCCGGATGTTGGCCGCCACGCCGTGCCCGGTCACCAGCCCGATGCGGGCGCTGACCAGCTGGATTCCCACCATCAGCGGATAGGTGAACACCAGCGTCCACAGCGTGGCGAAGCCGAACTGGGCGCCGGCCTGGGAGTAGGTGCCGATCCCGCTCGGGTCGTCGTCGGCCGCGCCGGTGATCAGGCCCGGGCCGAGCTTGCGCAGCCAGAGCCGCAGCCCGGCGATTCCGCGCGCCGGGCTCATACCCTGAGCGCCGGCTCGTCCATCAGCGCGACCTGCTCGCGCAGCTCGAGGATGCGGTCCTGCCAGTAGCGCTGGGTGTTGAACCAGGAAAACGCCGCGGGAAAAGCGGGATCGTCCCAGCGCCTGGCGATCCAGGCAGAATAATGCAGCAGGCGCAGCGTGCGCAGCGCCTCGATCAGGTGCAGCTCGCGCCGGTCGAGCTCGTGAAAGCTCTCGTAGCCTGCGAGCACGTCGGCAAGGCTGGCGGCCATCGCGGCGCGCTCGCCCGGCAGCAGCATCCACAGGTCCTGCATCGCGGGCCCCATGCGGCTGTCGTCGAAGTCGACGAAGTGCGGACCGTCGTCGGTCCACAGCAGGTTGCCGGCATGGCAGTCGCCGTGCAGGCGCAGCGCGGCGACGCCGCCGGCGCGATCGTAGCAGCGCCGTACGCCTTCGAGCGCGAGCGCGGCGACGCTCCGCCAGGC
>JBAUTD010000622.1:0-4787 GCA_049582045.1 Burkholderiales bacterium | reverse complement strand
CGACCAGCGCGCTGGGCGGCTCCGCCTCGCTGCGCCCGGCGGCGCTGCAGTCCAGCATCGAGCGCAGCGCCGGGTTGCCGATCTCGTTCACCAGCGCCGCCGCCTCTTCCAGAGTGTTGATGAGCGGCGTCGCGTCGGACGCCAGCGGCTCGACGCAGTACACGACCCCCGCCTTGGCCGCGCGCTCGGCGGCGACGGCGAAACAGGCCTTAGCCCGAGCCAGCGCGGCCTCGCGCGTGTCGCCCGCCTCGATACGGCGCTGCTGCGGCGACCCGTGTACCAGGTAGCGGCCGCCGAGCTCGGCGCAAAGATCGATCAGCGCGAGCATCGCGTCTACAGTGCGCTTGCGCACGGCGTCGTCGCGCGCGGTGATCGAAAGACCCGCCGGCTTGACCAGCAGCCAGTGCAGGCCGGTCACCGTGATGCCGGCGTCCTCGGCCGCCGCGCGCGCCGCGGCGATCTGCGCCGAGCCCAGACGCTGCGGCTCCTCGGACAGGGTATAGGGCGCCACTTCGAGCCCGTCGTAGCCGAGCTTGGCGGCATACTCGCACTGCGCCGGAAACGGCATCGGCGCGATGACCTCGTTGCAAAGGGCGATGCGCATCGGTCTGGCTTCCTGCCGCCATCATAGCGCGCCGCGCGCGCGCACCTGCCGCAGGGTCCAGACCTTGACCGCGTCGTTCACCACCACCCAGGCGAGCGCATAGCCCCAGATCCACAGCGCGTCCCTCCAGCCGACCGGGGTGACGAGAACGCCGTACACGACGATCAGGGTGGCGAGCGCCGCGGACCAGAAGCTCGCGTGCAAGAGGAGCTTGGACGGGAACGGGCGCTTCCAGAACCAGTCGTCCGTGCGAGTGAGAAAGATGGTGGCGTGGCCGGCCACCACGAGCTTGAGGAAGATGAGCGACTGGATCACGCCGCCGGGCAGCTTCATCTCGACCAGAATGTAGAACAGGCCGAACGAGGCGACCACCCCGATCGCACCGAGCATGGTGGATACCGTCAGCAGCTCGGTCATGTTCCAGCGCACCGGCTGCTTCTGCACTTTCGTGCGGTCGTAGGCGATGGTAAGGATCGGGATGTCGTTCAGCAGCGCCAGCAGGATGATCATCAGCGCCGTTACCGGGTAGAAGTTGAACAGTACGATACTCGCGGTCATGAACAGGATGACCCGCACCGTCTCGGCGATGCGGTAGATCGCGTAGCTCTTCATGCGCTCGAACGTGATGCGCGCCTGCTTGACCGCCTCGTTGATGACGTCCAGGCCGGGCGCCGTGAGCACGATGTCGGCCGCGGCGCGCGCCGCGTCGGTGGCGTTCGACACCGCGATGCCGCAGTCGGCTTTTTTCAGCGCTGGCGCGTCGTTCACGCCGTCGCCGGTCATGGCGACGATGTGGCCGCCCTTTTGCAGCGTGTCGACGATGCGGTATTTGTCCTCGGGCACCACTTCGGCGAAGATGCTCACCGACTCGATCATTTCGACGATCGCCGACTCGTGCGTGTGCAGAAACTCGCGCTCGATCATGTCCGTGTCGTACATCGCGCGCACGCCGTTCATCACCTCGTCGGCAAAGCGGCGCGCGTCCTTCGGCGAAACATCGGGCTTGAGGCGCTGGTAGATCGCGGCCGAAAGCGCGGCGGCGAGCTCGAGCAGCTCGTTGCTCGCGCTGCCGGACAGCTGCTCCGAGGTCATGATGCGCTGCTTGAGCCCCAGAATTCGGCCGATCTCGCGCGCAATGGCGGCGTTGTCGCCGGTCACCATCTTGACGTCGACGCCGTGATCGCGCATTTCCCGGATCACCTGCTCGGAATCGTCGCGCGGCGGGTCGTAGAGCGGAACCAGGCCGAGCAGATCGAGCGGGCCCTCGCCGCTCTTGCGGCCGACCGCGAGCGTGCGGTAGCCCTTGGCTGCGAGCGCGTCGACCTTGTTGCGGATCTCCTGCGCCTGGTCGTCCTCGAGCTCCGCCATGCCGAGCAGGATCTGCGCGGCGCCCTTTACCGCGGTGAAGCGTTCGCCCGCCTTCTCGACCTGTGCCTCGGTGCGCTTGCGCACCGGGTCGAACGGCGTAAATGCGGCCTGCCGGTAGCTCTTCAAATCGAGGTCGGGGAAGTGCTCCTCGGCGTAATCGAAAATCGGGAGCTCGATGGGATCGCGGTTCTCGAGCCGGGAGGCGAGCGCCGCGACGAGGAACAGCTCGCGCTCGTCGTGCGCCCCGATGACCACTGGCTGCGCGACGCGCATCTCGTTCTTGGTCAGAGTGCCGGTCTTGTCGGAGCAGAAGACGTCGACCCCGGCCAGCTCCTCGATCGCGGTGAGCCGGCTGACGATGGCCTGCCGGCGCGCCAGGTTCAGCGCGCCCACGGCCAGGGTCACCGACAGCACCGCCGGAAGCGCCACCGGGATCGCCGCCACCGTCAGCACCAGGGCGAAGCGCGCGATTTCCAGGAACGGCTCGTGCCGGAACAGCGCCACCATGACGATCAGGACCACCAGGGCGACGGTGACGAGGATCAGGTAGTCGCCGATCCTGATCACCATCTTCTGGAAATGGCTCTGCTCCTCGAGCGATGCCTTGGCCACCAGCGCCACCACGGTGTGGAAGTTGGTGGCGGCGCCCGTATTGACCACCACGGCCAGCATCTCCCCCTGCTTGACGATCGTGTTGGCGTAGGCCGCCTCGCCGGCCTTCTTGTTCACCGGCAGCGACTCTCCGGTGAGCGCGGACTGGTCGACGCTAAGGTAGTCGCCCTCGAGCAACTGCACGTCCGCGGGCACGACGTTGCCCAGGCGCAGCTTGACGATGTCGCCGGGCACCAGCTCGCGCGCCGGAACGGTCTTGTAGGCGCCCTCGCGCAGCACCGTGACCTCGTTCGCGAGCCGCTGCTTCAGGGCCTTCAGCGCGTTCAGCGCGCGGTGCTCCTGGAAGAAATCGAGCCCCGCGTTGACCAGCAGCATCACGCTGATGATCGCGAAGTCATCCCATTTCTGCACTACCGCCGAGAGGATCGCCGCGGCCTCGATCATCCAGGGAATGGGTCCCCAGAAGCGCCGGAAGACGCGGTGCCACAGCGGCTCTTCCTTTTCCCGGATCTCGTTGTAGCCGTAGCGCGCGAGCCGCTCGCTCACCTGCTGTGCACCGAGCCCCTTTTCGGCCGCTACCTCGAGTTGCCGCAGCGTGTCCGCGACTGGCTGGCGCGCGAAGGCGTCGGTCTTGGTTGCCATGGCCCCTACGCTAGCGCGAACGGCGCCGGCGTTCCTGACCTAGGTCAAGAGGCCGGGCGAGCGCTAGACCGCGGCTCCCAGGTAGGCCGACGTAAGCTCGGCGTCATGCATCAGCTCCTGCGGCGTACCCTGGAACACGACGTGCCCGTTATTCAGCACGTAGACGCGGTGCGCGAACTGCAGCGCCGCGCGCACGTTCTGCTCGACGATCACGATGGTGCGCTCGGCGCGCACCAGCTCCCGGATCACGCGGCTCAGGTCGCGCACGATCACCGGCGCAAGCCCCTCGAAAGGTTCGTCCAGCATGAGAAGCTTCGGATCGCGGATCAGGGCGCGCGCCACCGCGAGCATCTGCTGCTCGCCGCCGGACAGGTTGCCGCCGCGGCTGCGCCGCCGCTCGCGCAGGCGCGGAAACACCTCGTAGATCCAGCCCAGCTCGAGCGGCTTGGGCGCCGTCAGCGCAGCGAGCCTCAGGTTCTCCTCCACCGACAGCGTGCTGAAGATGCGCCGCGTCTCGGGCACGAGCTGAATGTCGCGCCGCGCGATCTCCTGCGGGTCGGCGCCCTGAATCGGCTCGCCCGCGAAGGCGATGCGCCCCGAGCGCGGCGCGACCACGCCCATGATGCTGTGGAGCAGCGTGGTTTTCCCCGCTCCGTTGCGCCCGAGCAGCGCCACCACCTCGTTCTGCTCGACGTCGAAATCGATGTCGAACAGCACGTGCGAGTCGCCGTAGTAGCTGTTGATGCCGCGCGCCTCAAGCAGGCTCATGTGCCTCCACGCCTCCGAGATAGGCTTGCTGAACCTCGTCGTTGCGCTGGATCTCTTCCGGGGTGCCCTCGGCGAGCTTCACGCCGTTCTGCATAACGATGATGCGGTCGGCAAGCCGAAATACCGCGTCCATGTCGTGCTCCACGAGCACCACGGTGCGCTGCGTCGCCAGGCGCGCGATGAGCTGCACCGCGGCGGCGCGCTCCACCGGGCTCATGCCCGCGAGCGGCTCGTCCATGAACAGGAGCCTGGGCTCGTTGGCGAGCGCGAGCGCAATCTCGAGCCGGCGCTTCTCGCCGTACGACATCTCGGCGGTGGGATGATCTGCGAGAGGCAGCAGCCCGACCTCGTCGAGGATAGCCTCGGCGCGCTCGCGCAGCGAGCGGTCGGCGCGCAGGCTGCGGAAGCAGTCGGCGCGGAAACGTCCGCGCGTGTGCGCGAGCAGGGCGATCTCCACGTTCTCGCACACGGTGAAGTCGGCGAACAGCTGGTTGATCTGGTATGTCTTGCTGATTCCGCGGTGGCAGATGTCGATCACGCCGCTGCGCGTGATATCGGTTCCCTTGTAGACCATGTGCCCATCGGAGGGTTCCAGGTCACCGGCGAGCACGTTCAGCAGCGTCGACTTGCCCGCCCCGTTGGGCCCGATGATCGCGAGCAGCTCGCCTTCGCGCACCTCGAGCGAAATGCGATCGACCGCGACGAAGGCTCCGTAGCGCTTGGCGAGGTCGCGCACCTCGAGCACCGCCGCTCCGGCAGGCGCACGGCGCGCAAGCCCGCGCGACTCGTCGGC
>JBAUTD010000621.1:0-8378 GCA_049582045.1 Burkholderiales bacterium | reverse complement strand
TGCCGGCGCTGCAGGCCACCTACGCGGAGAAGCAGGCGCAGCTCTGGATGGCGCTCGCGGCCGGATCCGGGTCCGGGCCGCTGGTCGCACCCGAGCCGGGCGACCGGCGCTTTTCGGCCAAGGCCTGGCGCGAGAACGCGTTCTACGATTACCTGCGCCAGTCCTACCTGCTTTCGGCGCGCTATTTCACCGAGCTGGTGGAGGGTGCGCAGCTCGAGCCCGCGGCCAAGGAGCGCCTTCGTTTCGCAGTGAGGCAGTGGCTCGACGCCATGTCACCGGCTAACTTCGTCGCCACCAATCCCGAGGCCCTGAGGCGCGCGCTCGATACCCGGGGCGAAAGCCTTGCCCGGGGACTTGCGAACCTGATCGGCGACTCGCACAAGGGCCGCCTGAGCCAGACCGACGAATCCGCCTTCGAGGTCGGGCGCAACCTGGCGACCGCTCCGGGGCGCGTGGTGTACGAGAACCCGCTCATCCAGTTGGTGCAGTACGCGCCGTCCACCGCGCAGGTGGGCAAGCGCCCGCTGGTGATGGTCCCGCCGTGCATCAACAAGTTCTACATCCTCGATCTGCAGCCCGAGAACTCGTTCGTGCGCTACGCGCTCGACGCCGGGCACACCGTGTTCATGGTCTCGTGGCGCAATGTCGGCCCGGAGCTCGGCGCGCTGACCTGGGACGACTACATCGAGCAGGGCGTTCTGCAGGCGCTGCGCACGGCGCGCGAAATCGCCGCGAGCGACCGGGTGAACGCGCTCGGCTTCTGCGTCGGCGGCACGCTGCTGGGCGCCGCGCTCGCGGTGCTGGCGGGCAAGGGCGAAGACCTGGTCGAGAGCGTCACTTACCTCACCACGATGCTCGACTTCAGCGAGACGGGCCAGATCGGGCTGTTCGTCGACGAAGCGAGCCTCGCTGCGCGCGAGGCGCTGATCGGTCGCGGCGGCGTCTTCCCCGGCTCGGACCTGGCGTTCATGTTCTCGAGCCTGCGCGCGAACGACCTGGTGTGGCCCTACGTGGTCAACAACTACCTGCTGGGAGGCACGCCGGCGGCGTTCGACCTGCTGTACTGGAACGCCGACAGCACCAACCTTCCCGGGCCGATGTACTGCTACTACGTGCGCAACACCTACCTGGAAAACCGGCTGCGCGTTCCGGGGGCGCTCACCAACTGCGGCGTGCCGGTCGACCTGGGCAAGGTGGACCGGCCGTCTTTCATCCTTGCCACGCGCGAGGACCACATCGTGCCGTGGCGCTCGGCCTACCGCTCGGTCGGCCTGCTGGGGGGCGAGAAGACCTTCCTGCTCGGCGCAAGCGGTCACGTGGCCGGGGTGATCAACCCGGCGGCCAAGAACCGGCGCAGCTACTGGCGCGCGACGTCCTATCCCGAGGAGCCCCAGGCCTGGCTGGCGCAGGCCGAGGAGCACCCCGGCAGCTGGTGGCCGCAGTGGGCCGAGTGGCTGGAGCAGTACAAGGGCGGCGCGCGCAAGGCGCCGGCGCGATTCGGCAACCGCACGTACAAGGCGACCGAGCCGGCGCCCGGCCGCTACGTGAAGCAACGAGCCAACAAGGAGGCTTGAGATGGAAGAGATCCTCATCGTAGGCGCAGCGCGCACGGCGATCGGCAAGTTCGGCGGAACGCTCGCCAAGACGTCGGCCACGGCGCTCGGCGCGCACGTGATCCGCAAGCTGCTCGAGCGCAGCGGCATCGCCCCCGAGCAGGTCTCGGAAGTGATCATGGGGCAGGTCCTGGCCGCGGGCGCGGGCCAGAATCCCGCGCGCCAGGCGGCGATCGGCGCCGGCCTGCCGGACATGATCCCGGCCATGACCATCAACAAGGTCTGCGGCTCGGGGCTCAAGGCGGCGATGCTCGGGGCGCAGTCGATCGCGAACGGCGATGCCGACATCGTGGTCGCGGGCGGACAGGAGTCGATGAGCCTCGCGCCGCACGTGCTGATGGGCTCGCGCGACGGCTACCGCATGGGCGACGCCAAGATGATCGACTCGATGATCGTCGACGGCCTGTGGGACGTCTACAACCAGTACCACATGGGGGTCACCGCGGAGAACGTCGCCAAGGAATACGCGGTGACGCGCGAGGCCCAGGACGAGTTCGCGCTCGCCTCCCAGCAAAAGACCGAGGCCGCGCAGAAGGCCGGCAGATTCACGGACGAGATCATTCCGTTCGAGATCGCCTCGCGCAAGGGTACGGTGGTGTTCTCAGACGACGAGTTCCCGCGCCACGGCGCCACCCTGGAGTCGCTCAAGAGCCTCAAGCCCGCGTTCGACAAGGCGGGCAGCGTCACCGCCGGCAATGCTTCGGGCATCAACGACGGCGCGGCGGCGGTGGTGCTCGCCTCGGCGCGCAAGGCGAAGGAGCTGGGCTTGAAGCCGCTCGCGCGGATCAAGTCGTTTTCCTCCGCCGGCGTCGACCCGAAGTACATGGGAATGGGCCCCGTGCCGGCCTCCAAGCGCTGCCTGTCGCGCGCAGGCTGGACACCGCAGGACCTCGACCTGATGGAGATCAACGAGGCGTTCGCGGCCCAGGCGATCGCGGTCAACCGCCAGATGGGCTGGGATACCTCGAAGGTGAACGTCAACGGCGGCGCGATCGCGCTCGGCCATCCGATCGGCGCTTCGGGCTGCCGCATCCTGGTGACCCTGCTGCACGAAATGGCCAGGCGCGACGCGAAGAAAGGCCTCGCGTCGCTTTGCATCGGCGGCGGCATGGGCGTGGCGCTGGCGGTGGAGCGATAAATTTTTCCGTAGACATGAAAGATCGAGCATGACCAAGCGTGTAGCACTGGTAACCGGGGGCATGGGCGGAATCGGCACGGCGGTGTGCCGCAGGCTGGCCCGCATGAACGAGAACGTCGTGGTGGCGAATTGCCTTCCGGGCTATGAAAAGAAGGACGAATGGCTGGCGCGGTTGCGCGCCGAGGGGTTCGACAACATCTACGCGGCCGAAGGCGACGTCTCGGACTTCGACTCCGCGGCCGCGATGGTGCGCAAGATCGAGTCCGACATCGGTCCGGTGGACATCCTGGTCAACAGCGCGGGCATCGTGCGCGACAACATGCTGAAGAAGATGTCGCTCTCGGACTGGCTGGCGGTGATCAGCACCAACCTGAACAGCGCGTTCATCGTCACCAAGCAGGTGATCGAGGGCATGACCGAGCGCGGCTGGGGACGGGTCGTGAACCTTTCGTCGGTCAACGGCCAGCGCGGGCAATTCGGCCAGACCAACTACTCGGCCGCGAAGGCGGGCCTGCACGGGTTCGCCAAGGCGCTGGCGCAGGAGGTGGTGCGCAAGGGCGTGACCGTGAACTCGGTGTCGCCCGGGTATGTCGAAACCGACATGGTGAAGTCGATCCGCAAGGACGTGCTCGAGAAGATCGTGGCCGGCATTCCGATGGGGCGGCTGGCGCATCCGGAGGAGATCGCGGCGCTGATCGCCTTTCTCGCCTCCGAGGAAGCCGGTTATATTACGGGCGCGAATATCGCCATCAACGGCGGCATGTACATGACGTAGGCATTCGAGCCGAGAGTCAAACGGGGGAGGAGAGGAGCCATGACGGACAAGAGGCTGGCGGTCGTGACCGGCGGGATGGGCGGGCTGGGCGAGTCGATTTCCACCAAGATGGCCGACGCCGGCTACAGGGTGGCGGTGACCTATTCGCCCTCGAACACCAAGTGGAAATCGTGGCTGGAGGAAATGAAGGGGCGCGGATACGATTTCACCGCCTACCCCGTGGACGTGGTCGATTTCGACGACTGCGCCGCGAAGAGCGAGAAGATCGTCAAGGAGTGCGGGACGGTCGACATCCTGGTCAACAACGCCGGCATCACGCGCGACATGACGTTCAAGAAGATGACCAAGGCCGACTGGGACGCGGTGATGCGCACCAACCTCGATTCCTGCTTCAACATGACCAAACAGGTGATGGACGGCATGCTGGAGCGCGGCTGGGGGCGGGTGATCAACGTTTCGTCGGTAAACGGCCAGAAGGGCGCGTTCGGCCAGACCAATTACTCCGCCGCGAAGGCCGGCATCCACGGCTTCACCAAGGCGCTCGCGCTGGAAGTGGCGAGAAAGGGCGTGACCATCAACACGATATCGCCGGGTTACATCGGGACCAAGATGGTGACCGCGATCCCGAAGGAAATCCTCGATTCGAAGATTCTGCCGCAAATTCCGGTCGGCCGGCTGGGCAAGCCCGACGAGGTCGCCGGACTGATCATCTACCTGTGCTCGGAAGAGGCCGCGTTCGTGACCGGGGCGAATATCTCGATCAACGGCGGCCAGCACATGTACTAAGGGGAAGGGAATGGAAAACCAGGTACGGATGATCAAGAAGTATCCCAACAGGCGCCTCTACGACACCAAGACGTCCAGCTATATCACGCTCGCGGACGTGAAGCAGATGGTCCTGAAGCACGAGGACTTCCAGGTCATCGACGCCAAGACCAACGACGATCTGACGCGCCAGATCCTGCTGCAGATCATCCTCGAGGAGGAATCGGGCGGCATGCCGATGTTTTCCTCCGACCTGCTGTCGCACCTGATCCGCTTCTACGGCAACGCGATGCAGGGGCTGATGGGCACCTACCTGGAGAAGAACATCCATGCCTTCCAGGAGATGCAGAAGTCGCTGCAGGAGCAGTCGCAGCGCATGTACGGCGACAACACGCGCGCGCCGCAGGAACTGTGGTCGCAGTTCATGAACCTGCAGGGCCCGGCGATGCAGAGCTTGATGCAGGCCTACATCGAGCAGAGCCAGAAGATGTTCGTGCAGTTCCAGGACCAGATGCAGAGCCAGGCCCGCAACATGTTCGCGGGTATGTCCTTCCCCGGCTTTCCCGGCGCAGCGCCGCAGAAGAACGAAGACCCCAACAAGCAGTCCTAGGGTGAAGACGGCGGCGCCCCGCATCGGCTTCGTATCGCTCGGCTGCCCCAAGGCACTGGTCGACTCGGAGCGCATCCTCACGCAGTTGCGCGCGGAAGGCTACGCGACCTCCGCCAGCTACGAGCAGGCGGACCTGGTGATCGTCAATACCTGCGGCTTCATCGACGCGGCGGTGGAGGAATCTCTCGGCGCGATCGGCGAAGCGCTGGCCGAGAACGGCAGGGTCATCGTCACCGGCTGCCTGGGCGCGAAAGACGGCGTAGTGCGCGCCGCGCATCCGAGCGTGCTCGCGGTGACCGGCCCGCACGACACCGAGGCCGTGATGCGGGCGGTGCACGGCGAGCTCCCGCGCCCGCACGACCCGTACACCGACCTGATCCCTTCGCAGGGCGTCAAGCTCACTCCAAAGCACTACGCCTACCTCAAGATCTCGGAGGGCTGCAACCATCGCTGCAGCTTCTGCATCATCCCGTCGATGCGCGGCGATCTGGTGTCGCGCCCGATCGGCGAGGTGATGCTGGAAGCCGAGCACCTGGTGCGCGCCGGCGTGAAGGAGCTGCTGGTGATCTCGCAGGACACCAGCGCCTACGGCGTCGACCTCAAGTACCGCACCGGCTTCTGGAACGGCCGCCCGCTCAGGACCCGCATGACCGAGCTCGCGGGCGCGCTCGGCGCGCTTGGCGTATGGGTGCGGCTGCACTACGTCTATCCGTATCCGCACGTGGACGAAGTGGTGCCGCTGATGGCGCAGGGCAGGATCCTTCCGTATCTGGACGTGCCGTTCCAGCACGCCGCGCCGAGGATCTTGAAGCTCATGAAGCGCCCCGCGAGCGCCGAGGACACCCTCGAGCGCATCCGCGCCTGGCGCGCCGTCTGTCCGGAGATCACGCTGCGCAGCACCTTCATCGTCGGCTTTCCGGGCGAGACCGAGGCGGAGTTCGAGCAGCTGCTCGCGTTCCTGGAGCAGGCGCAGCTCGATCGCGTCGGCTGCTTCGCCTATTCGCCGGTCGAGGGCGCGGCAGCGAACGCGCTCCCCGACCCGGTGGCGCAGGAGCTGAAAGAGGAACGCCAAGCCAGGCTGATGACGCTGCAGGCGGGGATCAGCGCGGCGCGCCTGCGCGCCAGGGTGGGGCGCAAGCTCGAGGTTCTGGTCGACCAGGTCGACCGCAAGGGCGCCGTCGCGCGCTCGAGCGCGGACGCGCCGGAATCGACGGCGTGGTGCGCATCCGCGACGGCGCCAGGCTCAGGCCCGGCGAATTCGCCGCGGTCATCGTGGAGGACGCGGGCGAGCACGACCTGACGGCTCGCCTGGCGGCCTGAACTCGCAGCAAGGAGGCGACATGGCAGCGCGTGAAGTGGTGGTTGTAGCGGGTGTGCGTACGGCGATCGGCGACTACGGCGGGGCCCTCAAGGACGTGCCGCCGACCCGGCTCGGCGCGACGGCGATCAAGGAAGCGCTGGCGCGGGCAAAGGTCGATCCGGCGCGCGTCGGGCACGTCGTGGTCGGCAGCGTGATCCACGGCGAGGCACGCGACATGTACATGTCGCGCGTTGCCGCGCTCGACGCCGGATTGCCGGTCGGCACGCCCTGCCTGACCGTCAACCGCCTGTGCGGCAGCGGCCTGCAGGCGATCGTGTCGGCCGCGCAGCACATTCTGCTCGGCGACGTCGATGTCGCGATCGGAGGCGGCGCCGAGAGCATGAGCCGGGCGGCCTACTTCCTGCCCGGCGCACGCTGGGGAACGCGCATGGGCGACGGCCCGCTCGTGGACGCGATGACCGGCGCCCTGCACGATCCGTTCGGCCACGGCCACATGGGCGTCACGGCGGAGAACATCGCAGCCAAGTACGGCTTCACGCGCGAGCAGCAGGACGCGTTCGCGCTCGAGTCGCACCGGCGCGCCGCGAACGCGCTCGACACGGGCTGGTTCAAGAGCCAGGTCGTTGCGCTGGAGCTCAAGACGCGCAAAGGCGTCGAGCAGTTCGTCACCGACGAGCACGTGCGGCGCGACGCCAAGATCGAGGACCTGCAGAAACTCAAGGCGGTGTTCAAGAAGGACGGCGGCACAGTCACCGCCGGCAATGCTTCCGGGCTGAACGACGCAGCCGCGGCGGTCGTGCTGATGGAGACCCAGGCGGCGGCCAAGGCGGGCGCTCGGCCGATGGCGCGCCTGGTGGCCTACGCCCATGCCGGCGTCGAGCCGCAGCTGATGGGGCTGGGGCCGATCCCGGCGGTGAAGAAGGTATTCGAGAAATCGGGGCTCAAGCCGGCCGACATGGACGTGATCGAATCGAACGAGGCGTTCGCGGTGCAGGCGATGGCGGTGACCAAGGATCTCGGCCTCGATCCGGCGAAGGTGAATCCTAACGGCGGCGCGGTCGCCCTCGGGCACCCGATCGGCGCGACCGGCTGCATCCTCACCGTCAAGGCGCTTTACGAGCTCGAGCGCACGCAAAAGCGCCACGCGCTGGTGACCATGTGCATCGGCGGCGGGCAGGGCATCGCCGCGATTTTCGAGCGCCTGAGCTAGTCGTCCTCGACCTGCACGCCTTTCCAGAATGCGACGTGGCCGGCAATGTGCTCGGCGGCGGCCTTGGTGACCGGGTAATACCATGCCGCGTCGCGGTTGACCGCGCCGTCGACCACGACGTCGTAGTAGCTTGCGGTGCCCTTCCAATGGCACACCGTGTGCGTCCGCGACTCGCGCAGGTAGGTCCGGTCGACCGCCTCGGGCGGAAAGTACACGTTGCCCTCGACGAGCTGCACCGAGTCCGCGGCCGCCTCGGCGAGCACCGTCCCGTTCCAGATCGCTCTGGGCATGGCGCGAGAATAGCCTAAACTCGGTCTCGATTTATGCCCGTCACGCGCCATAAACCCCGCATCGGACTCGCTCTCGGCTCGGGCGGCGCGCGCGGCTGGTCGCACATCGGCGTGATCCACGCGCTGCACGAGCTCGGCGTCAAGCCGGACGTGGTGTGCGGCACTTCGATCGGCGCGCTGGTCGGCACCGCGTACGCGGCAGGCGACCTGGAGCCGCTCGAGCACTGGCTGCGGGGGCTCGGGCGGGGCGACGTGCTCAAGCTGATGGACGTCGCCTGGGGCGGCGGCCTGATCAAGGGCCGCCGGCTGTTCGAACTGTTCGCCGCGCAAGTCACGGACCGGGATTTCGCGGCGCTCGCCCTGCCCTGCGGCGTGGTGGCGACCGACCTCGCCACCGGGCGCGAGATCTGGCTGCGCGAGGGGCCGCTGCTCGAGGCGGTGCGAGCCTCGATCGCGATGCCGGGACTTTTCACTCCGGTCGAGCGCGACGGCATGCTCTTGGTGGACGGGGGGCTGGTCAACCCCGTGCCGGTGTCGATGTGCCGCGCGCTAGGCGCCGAGATGGTGATCGCGGTCGATCTGGGCTGGGCGAAGCTGGGGCGTTTTCGCCAGCGCGTCGCCCCGAGACAGGGCGGCCTTCGCGCGCCGTCGTGGCT
>JBAUTD010000620.1:0-9870 GCA_049582045.1 Burkholderiales bacterium | reverse complement strand
CGAGCACCTGCACCCGCGCCGCGCGCTCCAAGTAGTAGAGCAGGTCGAAGGCCTCCGCGACCGACGGCCCGGCGACGATGACGCCGTGGTTGGCGAGGAACATCGCGCGCCTTGCGCCCATCACCCGCGCCAGGCGGTCGCCCTCGCCGGCGTCGGTCACCAACCCGTTGTACTCGTCGTCGTAGGCGATGTCGTCCAGGAAGCGCAGCGCATTCTGCTCGACCATCTCGAGCCGCCCCGGCTCGGTGAGCGTGATCGCGGTGGCCCAGGGCATGTGCGTGTGGAGCACGCAGACCGCCTTCGGGTTGGCGAGGTGGATGCGCGAATGGATGTAGAACGCGGTCTTCTCGATCTCCCCTTCGCCGTCGAGCACCGCGCCCTCGGCGTCGACCGCGAGCAGATTCGAGGCGCTCACCTCGCTCCAGTGCAGGCCGTAGCGGTTGAGCAGGAAGCGCTTTCCCTCCGGCAGCATCAGGCTGAAGTGGTTGCACACGCCCTCGTGCAGATCGAGCCGCACCGCGAGCCGGAACGCGGCCGCGAGATCGATCCTGCTCTGGCGCTCCGCGCTCGAGGCCTGGTTGAGTTCCCGCACCGTGCCCATTTCTCCCTCCTCACTCGCCACCGGTTCGATTATAGTTCGGCGCGCTCGCAACGATACAGGGAGCCCCGAAATGCGCCGTGTCATCTACGTCCTCGCGCTCGCGCTGCTGGTCGCGGCGTGCTCGAAGGTCAGCGAGGAGAACTACGCGAAGATTCAGAACGGGATGACCGAGCAGGAGGTCTACGCCATCCTCGGCAAGCCGGACGAGGAATCGAGCCGCGACCTGCTGGGCGTCAGCGCGACTTCCGCCAAGTGGGTCTCCGGCGACAAGGTCGTCAACATCCAGTTCGTGGGCGGCAAGGTCGTCCTGCGCAGTTTCGACAAGCCGGCGCAGAGATAAAAAAAGGGGCGGCCGCGGCCGCCCCTTTTGCCTGCTTTGCCCCGGTTCAGCCGCCGTTTGAGGCGGTCGTCGTCTCGGTGGCCGGCGCTTCCTCGCCCGCCGGGATCTCCGGCAGGATCGGCTCGGCCGCCTGCTGCTTGCGCATGATGTGGTACGCCATGCCGGTTCCGGCCGGGATGAGGCGCCCGACGATCACGTTCTCCTTCAGGCCGCGCAGCCCGTCGCGCTTGCCCATGATCGCCGCCTCGGTCAGCACGCGCGTGGTCTCCTGGAAGGAGGCCGCGGAGATGAACGAGTCGGTCGACAGGGAAGCCTTGGTGATGCCGAGCAGCATGTAGGAGTAGACGGCCGGCTTCTTGCCTTCTTTTTCGGCCTTCTCGTTCTCCTCCAGCACGTCGGCGCGCTCGGCCTGCTCGCCCTGGATGAACGACGTCTCGCCCGGGTCGTCGATCTGCACGCGCCGCAGCATCTGGCGCACGATGACCTCGATGTGCTTGTCGTTGATCTTCACGCCCTGCAGGCGGTAGACGTCCTGCACCTCGTCGATGATGTAGCGCGCGAGCGCCTCAACCCCGAGCAGGCGCAGCAGATCGTGCGGATCGACCGATCCGTCGACGATCATCTCGCCCTTGTTCACCACCTGGCCGTCGTGCACCAGCACGTGCTTGTCCTTCGGGATCAGCTCCTCGTGCTGCACGCCCTCGAGGTCCGTGATCACGAGGCGCTGCTTGCCCTTGGTGTCCTTGCCGAACGAAACGGTGCCGGTGTACTCGGCCAGAACGGCCTTGTCCTTCGGCGCACGCGCCTCGAACAGCTCGGCCACCCGCGGCAGACCGCCGGTGATGTCGCGCGTCTTCGAGACTTCCTGCGGAATGCGCGCCAGCACCTCGCCGATCTGCACCTGCTGGCCTTCCCGCACGGCGATCACTGCCCCCACGGGGAAGCTGATGTTCACCGCGTGGTCAGTGCCTGCGATGCGCACTTCGTCGCCGGACTCGCTCAGCAGCTTGACCGACGGCCGAACGCCCTTCGCCGCGGCGCTGCCGCGGCGCTTGACGTCGATCACCACCAGGGTCGAAAGCCCGGTCACGTCGTCGATCTGCTTGGCGACGGTGACGTTCTCCTCGACGTGTTCGAATTTCACCGTGCCGCCGTACTCGGTGATGATCGGGCGGTGGTGCGGATCCCAGCTGGCGACGATCTTGCCGGCCTTGATCGCGTCGCCGTCGGCCACCTGCAGCATCGCGCCGTAAGGCACCTTGTGGCGTTCGCGCTCGCGTCCGTTGTCGTCGGCGATGATCACTTCGCCGGAACGCGAGATCACCACCTTGTCGCCCTTGGCGTTGGACAGGTAACGCATGGTCGGGGTGAAGCGCGCCGTGCCGGCGGACTTCGCCTCGACTTGGCTCGCCACCGCGGTCCTGGACGCCGCGCCGCCGATGTGGAAGGTCCGCATCGTAAGCTGCGTGCCCGGCTCGCCGATCGACTGCGCGGCGATCACGCCGATCGCTTCGCCCACGTTCACCAGCGAGCCCCGGCCGAGGTCGCGGCCGTAGCACTTGGCGCACACGCCGAAGCGCGTGTCGCAGGAAAGCGGGGTGCGCACCTTGACCTCGTCGATCCCGAGGCTGTCGATGGTGTCGACCGCGTCCTCGTCCAGCAGCATTCCGGCCGGGTAAAGAAGGTCCTGGGTCTCCGGATGGGTCAAGTCGGTCGCCAGCACGCGCCCGAGAATCCGCTCCTTGAGCGCCTCGACCACCTCGCCGCCCTCGACCAGCGCCTTCATCGAGACGCCGTTCTGGGTGTTGCAGTCGTCCTCGGTGACCACCAGGTCCTGCGTCACGTCGACCAGGCGCCGCGTCAGATAGCCGGAGTTGGCCGTCTTGAGCGCCGTGTCGGCGAGGCCCTTGCGCGCGCCGTGCGTCGAAATGAAGTACTGAAGGACGTTCAGGCCCTCGCGGAAGTTGGCGGTGATCGGCGTCTCGATGATCGAGCCGTCGGGCTTGGCCATCAGGCCGCGCATGCCGGCGAGCTGCCGGATCTGCGCCGCGGAGCCGCGCGCCCCGGAGTCGGCCATCATGTAGATCGAATTGAACGCCTCCTGGCGCACTTTCTTGCCGTGGCGGTCGATGACCTCCTCGGTGCCGAGCTGGTCCATCATCACCTTGCCGACCTGCTCGCCGCAGCGCGACCAGATGTCGACCACCTTGTTGTAGCGCTCGCCGACCGTGACCAGGCCAGAGGTGTACTGACTCTCGATCTCCTTCACCTCGTTCTCGGCGGCCTGGATCATGTCGTGCTTCTGCGTCGGAATGCGCATGTCGTGCACGCCGAACGAGATGCCGGCGCGCGTGGCCATCGTGAAACCGGACTGCATCAGCTTGTCGGCGAAGATCACCGTCTCGCGCAGGCCGCAGCGCCGAAACGCGGCGTTGATCAGACGCGAGATCTCCTTCTTCTTCAGCGGCCGATTGAGAAGCGTGAACGGCAGGCCCGGCGGCAGAATCTCCGACAGCAGGGCGCGGCCGACGGTCGTCTCGTAGCGAGTGACCTTGTCGGTCTTGTCGCCGTCCTCGCTCACCTCGACTTCCTTGATGCGCACCCACACCCGCGAGTGCAGGTCGACCAGGCGCGAATCGTAGGCGCGGTGCACCTCGGCCAGGTCGCTGAACGACATGCCCTCGCCCTTGGCATTGAGGAATTCGCGCGTGGCGTAGTACAGGCCCAGCACGATGTCCTGCGACGGCACGATGATCGGCTCGCCGTTGGCGGGCGACAGGACGTTGTTAGAGGCGAGCATGAGCGTGCGCGCCTCCATCTGCGCCTCGAGCGACAGCGGCACGTGCACCGCCATCTGGTCGCCGTCGAAGTCGGCGTTGAAGGCCGCGCACACCAGCGGGTGAAGCTGGATCGCCTTGCCTTCGATCAGCACCGGCTCGAACGCCTGGATGCCCAAACGGTGAAGCGTCGGCGCGCGGTTGAGCATCACCGGGTGCTCGCGGATCACCTCTTCCAGGATGTCCCAGACCTCCGGCACTTCCTGCTCCACCAGGCGCTTGGCCGCCTTGATGGTGGTGGCAAGCCCGAGCAGCTCGAGTTTGTTGAAGATAAAGGGCTTGAAGAGCTCGAGCGCCATCTTCTTCGGCAGGCCGCACTGGTGCAGCTTCAACTGCGGCCCGACCACGATCACCGAGCGGCCGGAGTAGTCCACCCGCTTGCCAAGCAGGTTCTGACGGAAGCGGCCGCCCTTGCCCTTGATCATGTCCGCGAGCGACTTGAGCGGGCGCTTGTTGGCCCCGGTCATCGCCTTGCCGCGGCGTCCGTTGTCGAGCAGCGAGTCGACCGCCTCCTGAAGCATGCGCTTCTCGTTGCGCACGATGATTTCGGGCGCCTTCAGCTCAAGCAGCCGCTTAAGCCGGTTGTTGCGGTTGATCACGCGCCGATACAGGTCGTTCAGGTCGGAGGTGGCGAAGCGCCCGCCGTCCAGCGGCACGAGCGGGCGCAGCTCGGGCGGCAGCACCGGCAGCACTTCCATCACCATCCAGTCGGGCTTGATGTTGGAGTTCTTGAAGCCCTCGAGCACCTTGAGGCGCTTGGCGATCTTCTTGATCTTGGCTTCCGAGCTGGTCGCCTCGAGGTCCTTGCGCAAGTTCTCGATGTCGCGGTTGATGTCGATCGAGCGCAGCAGCGCGCGGATGCCCTCTGCGCCCATCGCCGCGGAGAAGTCGTCGCCGAACTCCTCGACCTTGGACAGGTAGTCGTCCTCGGTCAGCAGCTGGCAGCGCTTGAGCGGCGTCAGCCCCGGGTCGGTCACGACATAGGCCTCGAAGTACAGCACGCGCTCAATGTCGCGCAGCGTCATGTCGAGCACCAGGCCCAGGCGCGAGGGCAGCGACTTGAGGAACCAGATGTGCGCGGTCGGGCTGGCGAGCTCGATGTGGCCCATGCGCTCGCGCCGGACCTTGGCCAGCGTCACCTCGACGCCGCACTTCTCGCAGATCACGCCGCGGTGCTTGAGGCGCTTGTACTTGCCGCACAGGCACTCGTAGTCCTTGATCGGCCCGAAGATCTTGGCGCAGAACAGGCCGTCGCGTTCCGGCTTGAAGGTCCGGTAGTTGATGGTCTCCGGCTTCTTCACTTCGCCATAGGACCAGGAACGGATCTTCTCGGGCGAAGCGAGCCCGATCTTGATCGCGTCGAAATCCTCGTCCTGCTGGACCTGCTTGAAGAGCTCCAGTAGCGCTTTCATCAGTACCTCTCCAGGTCGATATCAATGCCGAGCGAGCGGATTTCCTTCACCAGCACGTTGAAGGACTCCGGCATGCCGGCGTCGATCTTGTGGTCGCCTTTGACGATGTTCTCGTACACCTTGGTGCGGCCGTTTATGTCGTCGGACTTGACCGTCAGCATCTCCTGCAGAGTGTAGGCCGCGCCGTATGCCTCCAGCGCCCAGACCTCCATCTCGCCGAAGCGCTGGCCGCCGAACTGCGCCTTGCCTCCCAGCGGCTGCTGCGTGACCAGGCTGTACGGTCCGGTCGAGCGCGCGTGCATCTTGTCGTCCACCAGGTGGTGCAGCTTGAGCACGTGCATGTAGCCCACGGTCACCTGGCGATCGAACGCCTCGCCGGTGCGGCCGTCGTACAGGGTGACCTGGCCCGAAGTCGGCAGCCCGGCCGTCTCGAGCATGGCGTTGATCTCGGCCTCCGCCGCGCCGTCGAACACCGGAGTGGCGAACGGCACGCCTTCCCTGAGGTTGCTCGCGAGCAGCATCACCTCGTCGTCGTTTAGGTCGGAGATCGTGTCTTCCTTCGTGCTCGAGGCGTAGATCTGCGCCAGCGTCTTCTTCAGCTCGGCCGCCTTCGCCTGCTGCTTGAGCATCTCGCCGATGCGCAGGCCCAGGCCCTTGGCGGCCCAGCCCAGGTGCGTCTCCAGGATCTGGCCGACGTTCATGCGCGAGGGCACGCCGAGCGGGTTGAGCACCACGTCGACCGGGGTGCCGTCGGCCATGTGCGGCATGTCCTCGACCGGCACGATCTTGGAAATCACGCCCTTGTTGCCGTGCCGGCCGGCCATCTTGTCGCCCGGCTGCAGGCGGCGCTTCACCGCGACGTACACCTTGACCATCTTCAGCACGCCCGGAGGCAACTCGTCGCCCTGCGTGAGTTTCTTGCGCTTGGCCTCGAACATCGCGTCGAACTCACGCCGCTTCTGCGCCAGCGAGTCCTTCAGGCCTTCGAGCTGCGCCGCCGCCTCCTCGTTCGCGAGGCGGATGTCGAACCAGTCGTAGCGCTCGATCGACTCGAGGTAGCTCTTGGCGAGCTTGGTGCCTTTGGCGAGACGCTTCGGCCCGCCATTGGCCATCTTGCCGACCAGGAGCCTCTCCAGCCGCTCGAAGGTGTCGGCCTCGACGATGCGCATCTGGTCGGCGAGATCGGTCTTGTAGCGGCGCAGGTCGTCCTCGATGATCTGCTGGCTGCGCTTGTCGCGCTCGATGCCCTCGCGCGTGAAGACCTGGACGTCGATCACCGTGCCCGAGATGCCCGAGGGCACCCTGAGGCTCGTGTCTTTGACGTCGCTCGCCTTCTCGCCGAAGATCGCGCGCAGGAGCTTCTCCTCCGGGGTGAGCTGGGTCTCGCCCTTGGGCGTCACCTTGCCCACCAGCACGTCGCCCGCCTCGACTTCGGCGCCGATATAGACGATGCCCGACTCGTCCAGGCGCGACAACTGCCCCTCGGACAGGTTCGAGATGTCGCGCGTGATGTCTTCCGGCCCGAGCTTGGTGTCGCGCGCCACGACCGTCAGCTCCTCGATATGGATCGAAGTGAAGCGGTCGTCGCCGACCACCCGCTCCGAGATCAGGATCGAATCCTCGAAGTTGAAGCCATTCCAGGGCATGAACGCGACCAGCATGTTCTGGCCGAGCGCGAGCTCGCCCAAGTCGGTCGAGGCGCCGTCGGCCACGACGTCGCCCTTGGCGATGCGCTCGCCCTGCTTCACGATCGGGCGCTGGTTGATGTTGGTGTTCTGGTTCGAGCGCGTATATTTGGTGAGCTTGTAGATGTCCACTCCGACGTCGCCCGGCACGGTCTCGTCGTCGTTCACCCGCACCACGATCCGGTTGGCGTCGACGTAGTCGATCACGCCGCCGCGCAGCGCGATGACGCAGGTGCCCGAGTCGATCGCCGCGGTGCGCTCCACGCCGGTGCCGACCAGCGGTTTTTCCGGACGCAGGCAGGGCACGGCCTGGCGTTGCATGTTGGAGCCCATCAGCGCGCGGTTGGCGTCGTCGTGCTCGAGGAACGGGATGAGCGATGCCGCCACCGAGACGATCTGCGCCGGTGCCACGTCCATGTACTGGACTTCTTCCGCCGACTTGAGCTCGAACTCGTTCTTGAAGCGGCACGATACGAGGGTGTCCACCAGCTTGCCGGCCTTGTCGACGCCCGCGTTCGCCTGCGCGATCACGTAATTACCCTCCTCGATCGCCGACAGGAACTCGATCTCGTTGGTGACCTTGGTGTTCACGACCTTGCGGTACGGCGTCTCGAGGAAGCCGTACTTATTGGTGCGCGCGTAAAGCGCGAGCGAGTTGATCAGGCCGATGTTCGGACCCTCCGGCGTCTCGATCGGGCAGACGCGGCCGTAGTGCGTCGGATGCACGTCGCGCACCTCGAAGCCTGCGCGCTCGCGCGTCAGGCCGCCTGGCCCGAGGGCCGAAACGCGGCGCTTGTGCGTGATCTCCGACAGCGGGTTGGTCTGGTCCATGAACTGCGACAGCTGCGACGAGCCGAAGAACTCCTTGATCGCGGCCGAAATGGGCTTGGCGTTGATCAGGTCATGCGGCATAAGGTTGTCGCTTTCGGCCTGGGACAGGCGCTCCTTGACCGCGCGCTCGACGCGCACCAGGCCGGCGCGGAACTGATTCTCCGCCAGCTCGCCTACCGAGCGCACGCGCCGGTTGCCGAGGTGATCGATGTCGTCGATCTCGCCGCGCCCGTTGCGCAGCTCGACCAGGATGCGGATGACTTCCACGATGTCGCGCGGGCTGAGCGTGAAGCGCTGCTCGATCTTCGCGTCCAGCTTCTGCCGGTCCACCCCCTTGGCCTTCAGGTCGTGGAACATCTTGTCCACCACCGCCTGGGCCTGCTCTTCGGTCGAGATGCCCTCGATGCTGACTTTGTTCAGCGACAGCTCGGGCACGTTGCCGAAATAGGCGCGCACTTCCTGCTCCGCCTCCTTCGCCAGGGCGATGTTCTTGAGCCGCAGCTGCCAGCTCGTTTCGCTCGGCGCGGCGATGCGGCGATTGAACTTCATGCGGCCGACCGCGGAAAGATCGTAGCGCTCCTCCGCGAAGAACAGACCGTTGAACAGCGCCTCGACGGCTTCCTCCGTCGGCGGCTCGCCGGGGCGCATCATGCGGTAGATCGCGATGCGTGCCGCATTCAGGTCGGTCGTTTCGTCCGCCCGCAGCGTCTGCGAGATGTAGGCGCCCTGGTCCAGGTCGTTGGTGAATAGAGTCTGGATCTTGCTCACCTTCGCTTCGCGCAACTTGGCGAGCAGCGTTTCGGTGACCTCATCGTTCGCGTTGGCGACGATCTCGCCGGTGTCGGAATTCACCACGTTGTGCGCGAGGGCGCGGCCGATGATGAACTCGTCGGGCGCAACGAGCTTCTTGATTCCCGCCGCCTCCATGTCGCGGATGTGCTTCACCGTAATGCGCTTGTTCTGCGCCACGATCGGCTTGCCGGCCTTGTCGTTGATGTCGAAGCGCGCAACTTCGCCCCGCAGCCTCTCCGGGACCACCTCGAACAGCACGTGGTTCGGCTCGATGTTGAAGCTGTCGAACGCGAAGAACTCCTTCAGAATCCGCTCGGGAGTGTAGCCGAGCGCCTTGAGCAGGATCGTGGCCGGCATCTTGCGGCGACGATCGACGCGGAAGAACACGATGTCCTTGGCGTCGAACTCGAAGTCGAGCCAGGAGCCGCGATAGGGAATGACTCGCGCAGAGAACAGCAGTTTGCCCGAGCTGTGGGTCTTGCCGCGGTCGTGCTCGAAGAACACGCCCGGCGAGCGGTGCAACTGGGAAACGATGACGCGCTCGGTGCCGTTGATCACGAACGAGCCGGTGGTGGTCATGAGCGGAATCTCGCCCATGTAGACCTCCTGCTCCTTCACCTCCTTGGTGGTCGGCTTCGGAGCCTCCTTGTCCATGATCACCAGGCGCACCTTGGCGCGCAGCGGACTGGCGTAGGTCAGGCCCCGCTGCTGGCATTCCTTGACGTCGAACGGCGGCTCGCCGAGCATGAAGCTGACGAACTCCAGGCGCGCGTTCCCCGAATGGCTGGAGATCGGGAAGATCGACATGAAGGCGGCCTGCAGGCCTTCGCTCTTGCGCTTTTCGGGCGCAACGCTCGCCTGCAGGAACGCGGTGTAGGACTCGAGCTGCGTCGCGATCAGGAAGGGCACGTTGAGAACGCTTGCGCGTTTCGCGAAGCTCTTACGGATGCGTTTACGCTCGGTGAGGGAATAGGTCATGAAGGAGGCTCCCAGTGAAGGAACGCTATTGCGGCAAAGGGCAAATCGAAGACGCGGCGTCCTGTTGGTTCGCAGCGCCTTGGTTTTGCACTCTGTCTCTGTCTCGTGAGGACTCGGGCTGGATAAGAGAGCCTGGCGGCCCGGAAGTTCCGGGCCGCCGGTCTCGAACACGGCTTTACTTGATCTCGACCTTCGCGCCTGCGTCGGTGAGCTTCTTCGCCATCGCGTCGGCGTCGGCCTTGCTAACGCCTTCCTTGACCGGCTTGGGCGCACCGTCGACCAGGTCCTTGGCCTCTTTCAGCCCCAGGCCCGTCAGCTCGCGCACTGCCTTGATGACGTTCACCTTGTTGTCGCCGATCGCGGTAAGCGTGACGGTGAATTCCGTCTTTTCTTC
>JBAUTD010000619.1:0-2581 GCA_049582045.1 Burkholderiales bacterium | reverse complement strand
CGGCGAGCCTCGCGCTGCTCGCGCTGGGCACGCGCACCGGGGCGCTCGTGCTGTGGTGCACTTTCGTCGGCGGCAGCACCGCGATCGTGCTCTCGTTCTCGCTCCTGTCGCGCCGCTATCCCAAGGAGATGAGCGGGCGCGCCAACACGGGAATCAACGTGTTCGGCTTTTCCGGCATGTTCCTCGGCCAGTGGGGCCTGGGCGCGGTGCTCGACCTCTGGCCGCAAAGCGCCTCGGGCTACGCGCCCGAGGCCTACACCTGGGCGCTCGGGCTCGCCTGGGCGATCCAGTTCGCCGGCCTCGCCTGGCTCTGGACCGGCCGGCGGCTCCTGGAGAACAAAGATTTCTCTAGGCTTTCCTCGCCCTGACTGTGCCCACCGCCTTCGCTACCAGCGAGCCGTCTTCGTTGCGCGCCTCGCCCTCGGCGAAGATGATGCTGCGGCCGTTCTTGAGCACGCGCGCCTCGGCCAGCAGCTTCGGGCCGGTGCCGGCGCCGATGAAGCTGGTGCTCAGGTCGATGGTCACGACGCCGGTCGAGTCCGGGTGCAGCGTGCGCGCGGCGGTGCACAGCGCCACGTCGAGCAGCGTCATGATGACGCCGCCGTGCGCGGTGCCGAAGCTGTTGGTCATGTGAGGCGCGAGCGCGAGCGACAGCCGCGCGGTGCCTTCGCCCAGTGCCTCGGTCTCGAGGCCGAGGTGGGCGATGAACGGGATCTTCTTCTGGTACTGGCGCGCGAATTCGGCGTCGTGCGTCATATCAGGATCGCGCCGCCGTCCACCGCGATCGCCTGGCCGGTGATGTGGCGCGAGGCTTCCGAGGCGAGCAGCACCGCGAGGCCTTTCAGGTCCTCGTCGCCGCCCAGGCGCCGGGTCGGGGTCAGCTCGATCAGCATCTCGCCCAGCGCGTCGAGCGTGCCCTTGGTCATCTTGGAGGGGAAAAAGCCCGGGCAGATCGCGTTCACCGTGATGCCGTGCTCGCCCCATTCGGCAGCGAACTGGCGCGTCAGGCCCACCACGCCGTGCTTGGTCGCGTTGTAGGCGATGGTGCGCACCACGCGCGGGTCGCTCGCCATCAGGCCCGCGACCGAGGCGACGTTGACGATGCGGCCCCACTTGGCCGGGATCATCGATTTCTTCGCCACCTGCTGCGAGATGAGGAAGGTCCCGGTCAGGTTCAGGTTCACCAGCTTGTCCCAGGCTTCGAGCGGGTGGTCCTCGGCCGGCGCGCCCCAGGTGGCGCCGGCGTTGTTCACCAGGACGTCGACCTTGCCGTAGCGCTTGAGCACCGCGTCGGCCAGCGGCGCGATCTGCTCGCGCTTGCCCAGGTCGCAGACGTAGGGCGCGGCCTCGATCCCGAGCTTTGCGAGCTGCGCGACCGCCGCGTCGAGCTCGTCCTTCTTGCGCGCCGTAAGCGCGAGCTTCGCGCCCATCTCGCCCAGCGCCTCGGCGATCTGCAGGCCCAGCCCGCGCGAGCCGCCGGTGACGAGCGCGATACGCCCGGTGAGGTCGAACAGCTTCTTGACGCTCATGCGCTTCTCCTTCGCAGGGGGAGCCGAAATTCTAGCCGAATTGGTACACTGCGCACTTTTTTGCCTGCCATGCAACTCGTCTGCCTCGACCTCGAGGGCGTTCTGGTGCCCGAGATCTGGATCGAAGTCTCGCAACGCACCGGCATCGAGGCGCTCGCGCGTACCACGCGCGACGAGCCCGACTACGACAAGCTGATGCGCTACCGGCTCGACCTGCTGCGCCACCACGGGCTGCGCCTGGCCGACATCCAGCAGGTGATCGCGTCGATGGCGCCGCTCGAGGGCGCGCCCGCGTTTCTGGACGCGCTGCGTGCGCGCTATCAGGTGGTGATCCTGTCCGACACCTTCTACGAATTCGCCGGCCCGCTCATGCGCCAGCTCGGCCGTCCGACGCTGTTTTGCCACCGGCTCGAAGTCGGCGCCGACGGCTTCGTCGCCCGCTACCATCTCAGAATGGCGGACCAGAAGCGCGCCGCGGTGCGCGCCTTCCAGGGACTCAAATACCGCGTGATCGCCGCCGGCGATTCCTACAACGACACCGCGATGCTCGGCGCAGCCGACGCCGGGATTTTCTTTCGCCCGCCGCCGTCGATCGCGGCGCAGTTCCCGCAGTTTCCGGTCGCGCAGACCTACCGCGAGCTCGAGGCCGCGATCGCCCAGGCGCTCTAGGGCAATTTTTTATTCAAGTACCCGAGAAGATCCTCGAGCGTGACCAGTTTCGCGTAATCGGTCTCGGGGATCTCGACCTTGAGGCGCTCGTGCAGCGCGACGAGGAAATTCAGCCAGTCCATCGAGTCGAGGTCGATCTGGCTGCGCAGCGGCTTGTCGCCGCGCAACTCGCCCGGCTCGATCTCGGGCGCGATCGTGGCGAGGATTCCCAGCACCTGGGATTTGAGCTCTTCGGGCTTCACAGTTCCTCCGGTCGTTGCAGCTGTTCGCGCAGCGCAGCGAGGAAGCGCGCCCCGCGGTGGCCGTCGCTCGCGCGATGGTCGCCCGAGAGCGTCGCCGTGACCACCGGCGCGGCGCGCAATGCGCCGTCCTCGGCCCAGGCG
>JBAUTD010000618.1:0-2113 GCA_049582045.1 Burkholderiales bacterium | reverse complement strand
GCTCAGCGGCGCGCACGACCGCGCGCGGCTGGAGAAGGCGCCGCACGATGCGATCTTGGCCAGCGCGGCGGCGCTGCCGGACTGGCTCGGGCGGCGAGACGGCAGCGCACGATAGGCAAAAAAATGGGGCCCGCCGGTAGGGGGAACCGGCGAGCCCCGGGGGAGAAAACAAGGACTAGGGTTTTATTGTTTTGGGGAGACTCCCTTAGAAGCGCAGCGGCATCAGGATCTGCGCCAGGTACACCACGCCGGCCCCGGCGAAGACGTAGATCAGCACATCGGCCAGGCGATTCTTCCGGTAGGCGGAAACCCACTCGCGGGTGAACCAGGACAGCACCGCGATCGCGAGCAGCGAGACCACCGCGGCAGTGGCGGCCGTGACGCCGGTGCCGAACCACTGCACCAGCCAGCCTTCCGGCGCGATCATCCGATACACGGTGCCGCCGACGCCCGTCATCACCAGCGCCAACACCACGAAGCCGACCAGCGTCTGAATGAGTACGCGGTAGTCCTGGCGAAACTGCTTGATGTCCTGAAGCATGGCGTTCTCCGTTCGGTGGGTCCTTCGACGTTCGGACGGGGCTTGGCCCGTTCTATGCTGCAAATGCTCACAATCTCTGACGACTCTTCGCATACTGCAATCGACGTGCCAGGGCAAAAAAACGCCGTCGGCACAGTAAGTTGAAAGTCGTCTGTGAAGGAATTCTCGGCGCCGCAAGAGGGTCGAAATGTCTCCCGCAAGCGACGCCCGCAGGCGCGATTTCGCGATGTGCTTGATCGCGCTCGCGTTTCGCTGTCGCCCGCAGGCGACGCGACCTGCCCAAGCTAAGATCCGGCAGTGAAGCTTTCGGTCCTCGACCAATCCCCCGTCCTCGGAACGCTCGGCGCGCGGCGCGCGATCGAGGAAACGCTCGCGCTCGCCCGCCGCGCCGACGCGCTCGGCTACCGGCGCTACTGGCTGGCCGAGCACCACGCCATTGCCGCGCTTGCCGACCCCTGCCCGGAGGTGCTGCTCGCACGCCTCGGGGCCGAGACCGGGCGGATCCGGATCGGCAGCGGAGGCGTGCTGCTGCCCTACTACAGCGCGTTCAAGATGGCCGAGACCTTCAGGATGCTGGAAGCCCTCTACCCGGGGCGGGTCGACCTGGGCATCGGCCGCGCGCCGGGCGGCGACTCGCGCACCGCTCAGGCCGTCGGCGGCGGGCGCTTTCCCGATGCGCGCGAGTTCCCCGAGCAGGTCTGGGAACTGGTCGGCCACCTGGACGGCAGCCTGCCCGACGATCACCCGTTCAAGCGCGTGCGGGCGCAACCGGAAAGCGAGAGCGCGCCGCAGGTCTGGCTGCTCGGCTCGTCGGACTACAGCGGAGCGCTCGCCGCGCAGCTGGGTCTGCGGTTCGCCTTCGCGCACTTCATCAACGCCCAGGGCGGCGACGCGGTAACGCGCGCCTACCGCGAGCAATACCGACCCTCGGCGCGCGAGCCGCAGCCGCAGGCGCTGGTGTGCACGTTCGCGATCTGCGCCGACTCCGATGCCGAGGCCGAGCGCCTCGCTGCTTCGATCGACCTGCGCCGGCTGCACATGGCCCTCAACCTGGATACGACGGTGCCGACGCTCGAGGAAGCGCTGCGCCACGAGTACTCTGAGGAGGAGCGCCGCTACGTCATGAGCCAGCGCTCGCGCGCGGTGATCGGCGGGCCCGCGAAGTGCCGGCGCGAGATCGAGGCGATGGCCGAGCGCTACGCGGCCGACGAAGTGATGCTGCTCACCATCACCGGCGACTACGCCTCGCGCCTGCGCTCCTACGAGTTGCTCGCCGAATTGATCTAGCGCGCCCTGAGCGCGCGCGCGAGGACTTCGGCGAGATGCAGCGTCTCGCGGCCCGCGAGATCCTCGACCTGCTCGCGGCAGGAGAAGCCGTCGGCGATCACCATCGCGTCGTCGCCCGCCGCGCGCAATGCCGGAAGCAGCTCGAGCTCGGCGATGCGGCGCGACGCCGCGTAGTGCTGCGGCTTGAAGCCGAACGAGCCCGACATCCCGCAGCAACCCGTGTCGGGCGCCGCCACGTCGATCGCGGCCGCGCGCAGCAGCCCGATGTCGGGCCCGAGCCCGCCC
>JBAUTD010000617.1:0-3588 GCA_049582045.1 Burkholderiales bacterium | reverse complement strand
ATGATGCGGTTCGAGCGTGCGACGTCCGCGTCGCCGACCCAGTCGGGATAGCCGCAGCCGCAGCCCGCGCCCTCGGCGGGATTCGCCAACTCGGTCTCGACGTTGCCGCGCGTGGCGCGGTGCTCGAGCACGCTGCGGTTCACGCGCAGGAACTCGCCCGGGTCGACGTCGAACCAGTGAAAATCGCCGTTGAAAACGAGCGCTTTGCGACCGGGCTCGCGCCGGTACAGCTCGAGCAGGCGCTCGAGCGCGAACACGTTGCCGTACAGGCCGCCCGCGACCCAAAGCGTATCGACCCCCAGCGTGGCGGGCTCGGCGAGCGCGCGAGCGCCATAGCGGTACCCGACCGGGCAGGTCCTTCCCGGCCGCGGCTCAGTCATCGAGCGCGCCGCCGCACGACGAGCCCTGCCCGGCGGTGCAACCGTAGCAGTGGTCGCGCACGGTGATCGGGTTGCCGCGCAGATCGCGCCCGATCAAGTCCGATAGCTGAGGCCGCTCGCTTCCCGCCAGACTCAGCGGCAGATCGAGCATCTGGTTGAAATCGCAGTCGTAGACGCGGCCGCGCCAGTCGACCGAGATCAGCGTGCGGCACATCACCGACTCGACGTTGTCCGCGCGGTGCGCACCGTACAGCAACCTCATGTAGTCGTTGAACTGCCCCTTCGAGACCAACGTCGAGCCGAAGCGCTGGATCGGCATATTGGCCAGCACGTACAGGCGCGTGAACGCGATGCCGTAGCGCTCGCCCAACTCGCGCCGGTAGTCGGCCTCGAGCCGCGCCTGGGGCGGGGGCAGCACGGCGCCCTGGGGGTTGTAGACCAGGCTCAGCTCCAGGCCGCTGCCGCTCTTGCCGTAGCCGAGCGCGTTCAGCCGCGCGAGCGAGCGCAGGCTCTTTTCGAACACTCCGCCGCCGCGCTGGCGGTCCACGTTCGCCTCCTGGTAGCACGGCAGCGACGCGATCACCTCGACGCGCTGGCCGGCGAGGAACTCGGCCAGACCCTCCTGACCGGGCTCCTCGAGGATGGTGAGGTTGCAGCGGTCCATCACGTGCACCCCGAGCTCGCGCGCACGCAGCACCAGCTCGCGGAAATGCGCATTGAGCTCGGGCGCGCCGCCGGTCAGGTCGAGCTTCTTGACCCCGGCGATCTCGATGAAGGCGAGCACGTCGGTGATGGTTTGCGCGCTCATCTGCTCGCTGCGGTTCGGGCCGGCGTTGACGTGGCAGTGCAGGCAGCTCTGATTGCAGCGGTAGCCCAGGTTCACCTGGAGCGTCTCGAGCCGGCCGCGCCGCACGGCCGGAAAGGCGTAGCGCCGCATCAGGGGGAGGGTGGCGTGCATGGCGTGGGGTCCTTGTCTCGATCTCTCAGCGTGAGTCGCGCGAGCGCACTCGGCCTTACAGCCCCACCCCGCCCCGGGGCCCGGTCACAGTGTATCGATGCTGCGCTGCGACTTCTCGTCCAGCAGTGCAAGCAGGCGCATGCTGGTCGCGCGCAGCCGCTGCGACAGCATGAGCACGAGCTCCATCAGGATCTTGGCCCCCAGCATCGGCTGCTCCACGATGATGCGCGCGAGGCGCTCGCGGTCGAGCACCGCGATGAGCGTAGGCTCGATCGCCATGCAGGTCGCGAAGCGCGGCTCGCCGTCGATCATCGACATCTCGCCCAGCGTGCGTCCGGCCTCGACCTCGGAGATCACCTGCGGCGTATTCCAGCGGTCGCGCTTCTGCACTTCGACCCTGCCCTCGATGAGCATCAGCATGAAATCGCCGCCCTCGCCCTCGCGCATGATCTCGACGCCGGGCTCCGCGCGGTAGACGTCCATGAAGTGCGCGAGCAACCTGACCTCTCCGGGCGAGAAATTCTCCAGCAGCCGGCAGCGGGGGATCAGGGCGTGGATCCGGTCGGCGAACTTCGACGCATCGCCCAGCGCCTCGAGGTGGGCAAGCAGCTGGGAGCGATCCGCGGTTTCGCCGACACTGGCCATCGGCCCATTATGCCGAAAAGCTCAGGAGATGAGCCACAGCACCGTGGCGAGCCAGCCCACGACCGCGGCCGTGAGCGCGGGATCGCGCAGCAGCTCGGACGAGGGATCGCCGCCCCCGCCGCGGTAGCGCAGGCGGAAAAGATAACGCAGCGTGCCAAGCAGCACCCAGGGCACGGTCAGCACCAGCCGGCTCGTGCCGTGCAGCTCGGCCGTCTCCGGCGCCAGGGTGTAGAACACGTAGGCGACGATCATGCCGATCGCGCACAGGGTTATCGCCCCGTCCAGGAAGCGGGGGCTGTAGGAGGCCAGCACCGCCCGATGCTGGCCGGCGTCGCCGGCCAGCCGCTCGAGCTCCGCGCGCCGCTTGGCGAAGCCGAGAAAAAGGGTCAGCAGCACGCCGCAGGCGAGCAGCCAGTTCGAGGGCACGATGCCGATGCCCGCGGTACCGGCGAGCAGCCGCAGCATGAACCCGGAAGCGAGCGCCAGCACGTCGATCACCGGAACGTGCTTCAGGCCGAGCGTGTAGGCGGCGTTCAGCGCCAGGTAGCCGGCCACCGCGGCAGCCACGCCGAGCGAGGTCAGCGACGCCGCCGCGAGCCCGAGCAGGGCGAGCAGCACGGCCAGGGTGAGGGCTTCGGCAACGCTTATCGCGCCCCTCGCGACCGGGCGCGCGCGCTTCTCCGGATGGCCGCGGTCCTGCTCGGCGTCGATGCAGTCGTTGAACGCGTACACCGCGCTCGAAGCGAGGCAGAAGGCGACGAACGCCGACAGCGCGAGGACGACCGTGTGCGCGTCCTCCCAGCCGTGCCCGAACACGACGCCGGCGAGCACGAATCCGTTCTTGACCCACTGGTGCGGCCGCAGCAGGCGCACCAGGTCGCGCGCGCGCAGCACCTTCATTGCCTCCAGCCGCAGTCGCCGCTGCCGAAGTAGCGCTCGCAGAAATAGCAGCGCCCCGGCGGAAGCCAGCCCGGCCGACGGTAGTAGTGGTCGCGCACGTAGCTCAGCACGCCCGCGCGATACGCGCGGTAGTCGAAGCCGTGGCCGAGCACCGCGTAGAAGGTCACGCCGCGCACTTCGAACGTGTGCACCTGCACGCTGCGGAAGTACGGCTGATATTCGTTCATCGGCGGCGGCGAGGGCCGCAGCACGAGGATGTCGTCGCCGTCGAGCTTGCGAAAGTCGGTCAGGATGTCGTCGTGCCGGGCATGCGACGATCCGGGGCCGAATACGATCACCCGGCGGCCCGCGTAGTACTCGTAGCTCGCCGCCGCGGCATAGCTGCTCGCCGCCAGGCGGTAGCGCCCGAAATACGGCTCGACCTGCTTCAGCACGCCGCGCGCGTCGGCGAACGCGACGATGCGCGGGTACATCCGCGTCCATCCCTTCCAGCTGTCCATCGGCAGGACGGCGACCACGACGATCGCGAGTGCGTGCAACGCCGCGAACCAGGCGAAAAAGCGCGCGCTCGAGGCGAGTGGCCGGCGCTCGGGAAGCAGCGCGAGGCTCGCGATCAGCGGCGGGAGGAACGACAGCAGCCAGTGCAGGCCCACTTCCTTGCGCAGCGACACCAGCACGAAGAACGCCAGCGGCACGGCCCAGGCG
>JBAUTD010000616.1:0-5207 GCA_049582045.1 Burkholderiales bacterium | reverse complement strand
GCGCAGCAGCCGCTCGAGCAGCGCGCGCTCGGCCGCGTCCGGCGGCGCCGCCGTCTCGACGAAATGCCAGTATTCGGCGCGCACGCCGCGCACCCCCGGGTGGACCTGCTGCAGTGAGGCAAGGAGCTTCGCGAGTCGGAACTCCGACAGCGCGCGCGCGCCGCGGAGCTTGAGGATCGTGGCCATCCGCTACTTCTTGACCTCCGGCTGCTTCACCGTTCCCGCCAGGTTGATGGTCGAGCGCAGCGTCTGGCCCGCGGTCCTGACGTCGGCCACGATGCGCCCCGACAGGTGGCCCGAGGGCGCGATGTCGACGATCGCGCCGGCGTTCAGCGCGCCGGCGGCGATGTTGACGTCGCGCAGCTCGACCGCGCCCTTGTCGTAGCTGCCCTTCGCGCTGAGCTCGGCGAACAGGGTCGTGCCCTGGCTCTCCTTGCCCGCAGTGCGGATCGAGCGCGACAAGTCGAAGCTGCCGAGCATGCCCTTGCTTACCGTGAAGCCGCCGTCGATGCGCGCGCCCGCGCCGAGCTTGCCCGGGTCCGCGCCCTGCATCAGGAAGCTGCCGCTGCCGTTCGCCTTGCCGTCCGAGAGCAGCGCCGGCGCGAACACCGCCGCGTTAACGCCCTTGACCTTGAGCGAGCCTTGGGCGCGCCACGTCGGTCCCCAGCTGATCTGCGCGGTCCCGGACACGATGCCGTCGAGCAGCGTACCTTCCCAGTCGCTGAGCGTCAGGCCCTCGCGCGTCGCGGTGCCCTTGAGCGAGAAGTCGGTCAGCGTGACCTGGTTCGCGATCGGCAGGGTCAGGCTGGCCGCGCTGCCTTCGATCGCGAGCGTCCCGTCCTGGGGCGCGATCTTCACCTCGAGCTTGTCCGGCCCGCTCAGCGTAAGCGATTTGAGCGCGCCGTTGGGGTTCAGCACTGCGTCGGCGTCGAACGCGGGCAGCGCGAGCGGGCCGCGCAGCCTGAGCTGCTTCGCCTCGACGCGCGCGATGCTGTATTTCGGGCTCTTCACCGTGCCGAGCAGGGTATCGCCAAGCTCGTTCTCCGGCACCAGCGCGCCGATCAGCTCGACCCTGCCGAGAACCTTCCTGTCGCTGAACAGCGAGCCGAGGGTGGGGAACACGCGCACCGTCTCGACCACAATGTCGCCGATGCGCACGCGCTCGAACTTCATTTCAGGCCCGTTCACCAGCGACATGCGGGCCGCGCCGATGGTGACCTTGCGACCGAGCGCGGCGCTGGCGGCCTTGGCATACGCACCCGTATCGACCGGCACCACGTGAACCGCGCCCACGCCCGCGATCAGCGCGAGCAGCAGCGTGACGGCGATCGGCTTGCCCCACTTGCGCCGGCGGCGGATCCTGATCGGCCCGATGTCGGCATCGGCCGCCTTCTTCCTGCGCCTCGCCTCGCGCTCGCGCTCGCGCTGCGCCTTGAGCGCCTCTTTCGTCAGCGCCTGCTCGTCGCGCCTGACCTCGTCCATGTCGAGGTCCTCGTCGCGCACCACGACGTCCTCGTCGACCTCCCTCGCCGGCGCCGCGGCCTGGCGATGCGGCAGGCTGCCAGGCTCGACCGAGCGCCGCAGCTTGGCCGTCTCCCAGTCGCCCTTGATCTTGTAGGCGCGCACCGGACGGGGGATGTTCTTGAGCTTCTGCTCGCCCAGGTCCTCGATCGAGTAGGTGACCTTGTCGCGGATCTGGTCGTACACCACGCCCGCGATGCAAATGCCGCCCCGGTCGGCCAGCCCCTCCAGGCGCGCGGCCACGTTCACGCCGTCACCGTAGACGTCGTTGTCCTCGCCGATGATGTCGCCCAGGTTGATGCCCATGCGGAACGCGATCTGGCGCGTCGTCGCGATCTCGGCCTCTTCGTTCGCCACCGCGGTCTGCACTTCGACCGCGAAGCGCACCGCGTCGACCACGCTCGGGAACTCGATCAGCATTCCGTCCCCCGCGGTCTTGACGATGCGCCCGCCGTGCTCATCGACCTTGCGCTGGATCAGCTCCCGCATCAGGCGCCGGAAGCGCGTCAGCGTGCCTTCTTCGTCGATCCCCATCAGCCGGCTGTAACCGACCACGTCGGCGGCGACGATCGCGGCCAGGCGGCGTTTAGCGCGACTGTCCGAGGCGGCGTCCACCGCGTTGCGGGCCTCCGCTTCCTCGAGCTCGCGCGCGCGACGCTCGCGCTCGCGCCTGGCGCGGTCTTCTTCCTCGCGCCGCTTGCGCTCCTCTTCCTCGCGCTGCGCGCGCGCCTGCTGCTCGCGCCTGGCGCGCTCGGTCTGCTCCTTCTCCTTGCGCGCGGTCTCTTCCTTCGCCTTGCTCTCGGCCTCGTCGCGCTCGGCGAAATTGTCCAGGTCGGCCAGCAGCGAATCGGCGAACTTCTCGCCCGTGGGCGCCGCAGCCCGGGCCTCTTCCTCCTGCCTGCGCAGCTCGGCTTCCTGCTGCTCTTTGCGCCGCTTCTGCGCCTCCTGCTCCTCGCGCAGCTTCTGCGCTTGCTCTTCCTCGCGCCGCTTGCGCGCCTCGTCCTCCTCGCGCCGCCTGCGCTCCTCCTCTTCCTTGCGCCGGCGGGCCTCTTCCTCCTGTTTGCGACGCCGAGCCTCTTCCTCCTCGCGCCGCTTGCGCTCTTCCTCTTCCTTGCGCTTGCGCTCCTCTTCCTCCTTGCGCCTGCGCTCTTCTTCTTCCTTGCGCCGGCGCGCCTCTTCCTCCTCGCGCCGCTTGCGCTCTTCATCTTCCTTGCGCTTGCGCTCTTCTTCTTCCCGGCGCTTGCGCGCCTCCTCCTCCTTGCGCCGGCGCGCCTCGGCCTCGGCCTTCTCCTTCGCCTCGGCTTCCGCCCTCAGCTTGTCGGCCTTGGCTTTTTCCTCCGCCGCGACGCGCAGCGCGAGCTTGCGCTCTTCCTCTTCCTGGCGCTTGCGCGCCTCCGCTTCGACCTTTTCTTTCGCTTCGGCTTCCGCCCTCGCCTTGTCGGCCCTGGCCTTTTCCTCCGCCGCGACGCGCAGCGCAATCTGCTGTGCCTCCCTGAGGCGCGCCTCGGCCTCGGCGCGCTCCCGCGCTTCGGCTTCCTCTCTCGAGCGTATGCTCCCGGCGTCCGCCTTGGCCTTCACTTCGGCCTCGGCCTTGGCCTTGGCTTCGGCCGCCTGGCGCGCCTTGTAGCTGAGCGACTCCTCCTGCGCCCGGCGTTCGGCCTCCGCGCGCGCCTTCGCGGCGAGGTCAACGGTCGGCGCCTTCGGCACCGAAGACGGGCCCGAAGCGGCCGGGGCGACGGGCGTGAACACGCCGGTGAAGTCGAGATCCGACACCACGTCCATCGGCTTGCTGGCGGGCGGCGCGCTGGGCCTGGACGCGCGCGGCGCGGAAGTGACGCCGGGAGACGCCTCGCGGATATAGCCTTCGCGCTCGAGCCGCTCGATCAGCTGGTCAAACCGGGGTCGTGGGGTCTTCTCGAATTTGTTGTACAGCGCGCCGACGTTCGACTTGCCGTCGATCGCCGACAACACCGCTCGGTCGGCGCGCGACAGGTTGCTCGTCTTGCCGGAAGCCTCCTGCACGCCTTTTCCGGTCTTCGAGTAGATCGCTGTCGGATTCATGAGATCGATGCTGTTATCCCGACGTCTATTATAAGCAGATGCCCCGGTCAGGCCCCGTAACCTCCGCCGCCGGGCGTTTCGATCACGAATACGTCCCCTGCGCCCATCTCGACCTGGTCGAAGGGCCCCAGCTCGAGGCGCGAGCCGTCGGCCCGCTGGACGCCGTTGCGCCCTGGCTGTCCGGGCTCGCCGCCGGCCATGCCGTGCGGGCGCACCAGGCGATGCCCGGACAGGATCGCCGCGGTCATCGGCTCGAGGAACCTCACCCGGCGCACCGCGCCGTCGCCGCCGTGCCAGCGGCCTCGCCCGCCCGAGCCGCGCCGGATCTCGAAGCTCTCCAGCCGCACCGGGAAGCGCCATTCGAGCACCTCCGGATCGGTCAGGCGCGAGTTGGTCATGTGGGTCTGCACCACGTCGGCGCCGTCGAACCCCGGGCCGGCGCCCGAGCCGCCGCCGACGGTCTCGTAGTACTGGTAGCGCGCGTTGCCGAACGTGAAATTGTTCATGGTCCCCTGCGCCGCGGCCATCACCCCGAGCGCGCCGTACAGCGCGTCGGTGATGCACTGCGAGGTCTCGACGTTGCCCGCCACCACCGCCGCGGGGTAGCTCGGCCTGAGCATCGAGCCTCCGGGCAGCACCACCTCGAGCGGCTTGAGGCAGCCGGCGTTGAGCGGGATGTCGTCGTCCACCAGGGTGCGGAATACGTACAGCACCGCTGCCATGCACACCGCCGAGGGCGCATTGAAGTTGTTCGCCAGCTGGGCCGAGGTGCCGCCGAAGTCGATCCTCGCGCTGCGCCGATCCGCACTGATGACGACGCTGACGCGGATGACGGCCCCGTTGTCGAGCGGATACTCGAACCGGCCGTCCTTCAGCACCCCGATCACGCGCCGCACCGATTCCTCGGCATTGTCCTGCACGTGGCGCATGTAGGCCCGCACCACTTCTAGGCCGAACTGCGCCACCATCTCGCCCAGCGCCTGCACGCCCTTTTCGTTGGCGGCGATCTGCGCGCGCAGGTCGGCGACGTTCTGCGCCGGGTTGCGCGCCGGCCAGGGCCCCGCGGTGAGCAGCGCGACCGTCTCGGCCTCGCGCAGCCGCCCCTGCTCGACCAGCAGGAAGTTGTCGATCAGCACGCCCTCCTCCCCGAGCGTGGTCGAACCGGGCGGCATCGACCCCGGCGTGATGCCGCCGACGTCGGCGTGATGGCCGCGCGAGCCGACGTAGAACAGGATCTCCTCTTGCGCCGCGTCGAACACCGGCGTGACCACGGTGATGTCGGGCAGGTGCGTGCCGCCGTTGTAGGGCGCGTTCAGCATGTAGACGTCGCCGGGGCGCATGCGGCCGGCGTTCTCGCGCATCACGGTGCGCACCGACTCGCCCATCGAGCCCAGGTGCACGGGCATGTGCGGCGCGTTCGCGATCAGCCCGCCCTCGGCGTCGAACAGCGCGCACGAGTAGTCCAGGCGCTCCTTGATGTTGACCGAGTAGGCGGTGTTCTGCAGCCGGGCCCCCATCTGCTCGGCGATCGACATGAACAGGTTGTTGAACAGCTCGAGCCGCACCGGGTCGGCCTCGGTGCCGAGCGCGACCCGGCGCGGCCGCGGCCGCACCCGCTCGAGCAC
>JBAUTD010000615.1:0-3050 GCA_049582045.1 Burkholderiales bacterium | reverse complement strand
GGACGAGCGACCTCGACTTCGTGCGCCTGGACGCCGAGGCCTTCGCCGCCTGCCCCGCCGAGTCGGTCGACTACGCGGTGATGGAGCACACCGCCGACGGCGCGGTCGTCGAGGGCGATTTCGGCTGGAGCGACGTCGGCTCGTGGTCGTCGCTGTGGGAGATCGGCGCCAAGGACGAAGCCGGCAACGTGCTCGCGGGCGACGTCTCGGTGGCCGACGCCAAGGACTGCTACGTGCGCGCCGACGCGCGCCACGTCTCGCTGCTCGGCGTCGACGGGCTGCTGATCGTCGAGACCGACGACGCGATCCTCGTCGCCGCGCGCGAGCGCGCGCAGGAGGTGAAGGGCATCGTCGAGCGGCTGGAGCGGGCCGAGCGGCGCGAGCACGTGTCGCACTCGCGCGTGTACCGACCCTGGGGCTACTACGAGTCGATCGACGCCGCCGAGCGCTTCCAGGTCAAGCGCCTGATGGTCAAGCCCGGCCACGCCATCTCGCTTCAGCTGCACAACCGCCGCGCCGAGCACTGGGTGGTGGTCTCCGGCACCGCGCTGGTCACCCGCGGCAACGACGAGATGATGCTCGAGGAGAACCAGTCCACCTTCATCCCGCAAGGCGTCAAGCACCGCCTCGCGAACCCCGGCAACCGGCCTTTGCTCATCATCGAGGTGCAATCCGGCAGCTACCTGGGCGAAGACGACATCGTGCGCTTCGACGACCGCTACAATCGTTCCTGAGCGCACGCCCATGCCCGCCGCCCATCAGACCGGCCGCTTCGCCTCGGGCGACGTGGAAATTTCCTACCGCCGCCTCGGAAACCGGGGACAGACCCCGATTATTTTCGTGCACGGGCTGTCGTTCTTCTCGTGGGACTGGGTCGACGTCGCCGCCACGTTCGCGGCGGAGCGCGAAGCCGTGTGCATGGACATGCGCGGCTTCGGCGACTCGGGCTGGAGCGCGGCCAGGGAATACTCGGTGCCGAGCATGGCGGGCGACCTCGCCAACCTCCTTGATCATCTCGACTGGCCGCGCGCGGTGCTGGTCGGGCACTCGATGGGCGCTCGCAGCACCGCATACCTCGCCGCGAAGCAGCCGGCGCGCGCGGCGGGCCTGGTGCTGGTCGACTACTCGCCCGACAACGCATCCGCCGGCTCGGCGCGCGTGGCGCAGGCGGTGGCCGGCGTGCCCGACGCCTTCGCCTCGGTCGACGAGGCGATGCGCTACTTCAAGGCCGCGCCCTGGCAGCGCGCGCGCTTCGAGGCCTACCTGCGCCCGGTCGATGGCGGCTGGGCAGTGAAGCGCGACCCGTACTTTCGCGACCAGTTCCGCAAGGCCCTCGCGAGCGGCGAGCGGCCCAAGCTCGGCGTGGACATGTGGCAGGTGATTTCCGAAGTGCGCTGCGCGACGCTCGCCGTGCGCGGCGCGCGCTCGGACCTGTTCGCGCGCGAGACCGTGGCCAAGCTCGAGGCCGCCAACCCCCGCATCCGCGTGGCCGAAGTCGACGCCGGCCACAACGTCGCCGGCGACAACCCGCAGGGCTTCGTCGCCGCGCTCGCTCCCTTTCTCGCCACGCTGCAGGAGACCGGCCATGCACACGCGCGGAATTGACCACCTCGCGATCGTAAGCGACGACATGCCGACGGCGCTCGACTTCTACACCCGGGTGATGGGCTTTCGCTTCGTGCACGCGCGCCGCGTGCCGTTCGAGGCCGACCGCTGGCAGCCGCCGTACGACAACCTGCGGCATTACTTCTTCGACATGGGCAACGATTCGCTGTTCGCGATCTTCGAGTACCCCAAGGGCCTGGCGCGCCAGAATCGCGACCACGTCGGCGGCATGCAGCACGTCGCCTTCCACGTGCCCGCCGACAGGTTCGACGCCATGCTCGAGCACGTAAAGAGCTGCGGCGTGCACGTCATCGGCCCGGTGCCCCTGGGCGGGCGCTTCTGGTCGGCGTACTTCCTCGATCCCTTCGGCATCCGGCTCGAGATCGCCACCAGCCGCACCGAGACGCCGATGTCGAACGTCGATTCGGTGCGCCAAACCGAGGCCGAGGCGCGCGCCGAGCTCGAGACCCTCTTTTCCGACCCGGCCGAAGTCGACAAGTGGCTCGCCCGCATGCCTCTGAAATCGGGGTCAGAGTCGAATTAAGCGCAAGGAAATAAATGGACTCTGACCCCGATTACAAGACGATCCTGGTCACGGGGGGGCTGGGCTACATCGGCTCGCACACCTGCGTCGCGCTCGCGCAGGCGGGCTACCGGATCGCGATCGTCGACAATCTCGCCAACTCGAAGCTCGCGGTGCTCGAGCGCATCCGCGGCCTCGCGCCGGAGGCGAAGATCGACTTCCATCGCGCCGACCTGCGCGACCGCGCCGCGCTCGACAAAGCCTTCGCCGCGCAGCCGATCGCGGCGGTGATCCACTTCGCCGGCCTGAAGGCGGTCGGCGAGTCGGTCGAAAAGCCGCTGCTTTACTACGACAACAACGTCGGCGGCAGCGTCGCGCTGCTCGAAGCGATGGCGAAGCACGGGGTGAAGCGGCTGGTGTTCAGCTCCTCGGCCACGGTTTACGGCGAGCCCGAGCGGCTGCCGCTCACCGAGGACCACCCGCTGCGCCCGGCGAGCCCCTACGGCAAGACCAAGCTCGTGATCGAGCACGTGCTGGCCGACGCCGCCGCGGCGGACCCCGCCTTCGCCTACGCGGCGCTGCGCTACTTCAACCCGATCGGCGCCCACCCCTCGGGCCGCATCGGCGAGGATCCGCGCGGGGTGCCGAACAACCTGTTTCCGTATCTGACCCAGGTCGCCGCCGGCCGGCTGCCGCGGCTGCGCGTGTTCGGCGCCGACTACCCGACGCCCGACGGCAGTGGCGTGCGCGACTACATCCACGTGACCGACCTCGCCGCCGGGCACCTCGCCGCGCTCGCCTACCTCGACAGGAAGAAGCGTTCGATCACCGCCAACCTCGGCACCGGGCGCGGCTACTCGGTGCTCGAGACGGTGCGCGCGTTCGAGAAGACCACCGGAATCGAAGTGCCGCTCGAGATCGC
>JBAUTD010000614.1:0-3626 GCA_049582045.1 Burkholderiales bacterium | reverse complement strand
TTGCCGCACCCCGACGGACCCACCATCACCACAAACTCCCCGTCCGCGATCTCCATCGAGATCCCGTCGATCACCTTCGCCTCACCGAAGGACTTGCTCACATTGCGGATCGATACGGCGGACATTTATTTCTCGTGCTCGATGAGGCCCTTGACGAACCATTTCTGCATCAGGATCACGACCAGCGCGGGCGGCAGCATCGCCAGCATCGCTGCCGACATCACCAGGTTCCAGTCGACCGCCGCGTCGCCGCCGGGGATCATGCGCTTGATCCCGATCACGGCGGTGTACATGTTCTCCTGCGTCGTGACCAGCAGCGGCCACAGGTACTGGTTCCAGCCGTAGATGAAAAGGATCACGAACAGCGCCGCCATGTTGGTGCGCGACAGCGGCAGCACCACGTCCCAGAAGAAGCGCAGCGGCCCCGCGCCGTCCATGCGCGCCGCCTCCATCAGCTCGTCGGGCACGGTGAGGAAGAACTGGCGGAAGAAGAAGGTCGCGGTGGCCGAGGCAATCAGCGGCAGGGTCAGCCCGGCGTAGGTGTTGATCAGATGCAGGTCGGCGACGACCTTGTAGGTGGGGAAGATTCGCACCTCGACCGGCAGCATGAGGGTGATGAAGATCAGCCAGAAGAAGAACATCTTGAGCGGAAAACGGAAGTACACGATCGCGAACGCCGACAGGATCGAGATCACGATCTTGCCGATCGAGATCGACAGCGCCATGACCAGGCTGTTGAGCAGCATGCGCCCGACCGGCGCGGTGCTCGCGCCCTCCACCCCCTGGGTGAGCACGGTGTAGTAGTTCTCCAGCAGGTGCAATCCCGGCCAGATCGGGATCGGCACCTGCCGCATCTGCTCCGCGGTGTGGGTCGAGGCGACGAACGTGATCCACACCGGGAACACCAGCGTCGCCACGGCGAGCAGCAGCAGCGCGTGGCAAAACAGGGTCAGTCCGGGGCGGTGCTCGATCATGCGTACTGGATCCTGCGCTCGATGTAGCGGAACTGGACCACCGTGAGCGTGATCACGATCGCCATCAGCACCACCGACTGCGCCGACGAGCCGCCGAGGTCGCCGCCCTTGAAGCCGTCCTGGAATACCTTGTAGACGAGCACTTCGGTGGCGCGCACCGGCCCGCCCTGGGTCGTGGTGTCGATCACGCCGAAGCTGTCGAAGAAGGCGGCGACGATGTTCACCACCAGCAGGAAGAAGGTGGTCGGGGCGAGCAACGGGAAGACGATGGTGGCGAAACGCTTGAGCGGCCCGGCGCCGTCGATCGCGGCCGCTTCGATGAGCGACTTCGGGATCGCCTGCATGCCCGCCAGGAAGAACAGGAAGTTGTACGAGATCTGCTTCCAGGCTGATGCGATCACCACCAGCGCCATCGCCTGGCCGCCGTTCAACAGGTAGTTCCAGTCGTAGCCGAACAGGAGCCTGAGCGCGTAGGTGACGATCCCCACCGAAGGATTGAAGATGAACGCCCACAGCACCGCGGCGACCGCCGGCGCCACCGCATACGGCCAGACCAGCAGCGTCTTGTACCCGCTCGTGCCGCGGATCAGGTAGTCGCAGCACGCCGCCAGGGTCAGCGAGATGGCCAGCGCCGAGCCGGCCATCAGGAGCGCGAACTCGCCGGTGACCCAGAACGAGTTGAGGTAGTACGGATCCCCGAACAGCTCGCGGAAATTGAGCAGCCCGACGAACTGGGTGTTAAGGCCGAAGGTATCCTGCACCAGCAGCGACCACCACAGCGCCTGCGACGCCGGCCAGATGAAGAACACCAGCGTGATCGCGAGCTGCGGCGCGACCAGCGCGTAGGGCAGCCAGCCGACTGCGAATTGAGCGCGCTTTTGCGAGGACATGACGAGAAGACGGCCCCTCGCGGGGCCGTCCGTCCCTTCAGCCGATCTCCGCCTTGCCCGCCGTTAGCCGCGGTTGGCGCGCTGGAACTTGCGCAGCTCCTCGTTGCCGCGCTTGACTGCCTCGTCGAGCGCCGCCTTGGCCGACTTCTTGCCCGTCCACACCGACTCGAGCTCCTCGTCGATGATGTTGCGGATCTGCACGAAGTTGCCCAGCCGGATGCCTTTCGACACCTTGGTCGGGTTGCGCTCGAGCAGCTGCTTGATCGCGATGTCGGCGCCCGGGTTCTTGTCGTAGAAGCCTTCCTGCTTGCTCAGCTCGTAGGCCGCCTTGGTGATCGGAACGTAGCCCGTGTTCTGGTGCCAGCGCGCCTGGATCTTGGGCGAGGACAGGAAGGTGAAGAACTTCGCGATGCCCTTGTAGTGCGACTTCGGCTTGCCGGAGAACACCCACAGGCTCGCGCCGCCGATGATCGTGTTCTGCGGCGCGCCCTTGGCGAACGAGTCGTACGGCAGAAAGGCGATCCGGAACTTGAACTTGGCGTTCTTCGCGATGTTGCCCAGTGCCGCGGACGAGCTGGTCAGCATCGCGCACTCGCCGCCGTAAAACTTGGCTTCCGGCTGGGTAGTGCGGCCGGCGTAGCTGAAGCGGCCGTCCTTGGCCCACTCGCCGAGCTCGGCGATGTGCTTGACGATGGTCGGGTTGTTGAACTCGAGCTTCGCGTTCATTCCGCGGAAACCGTTGTCCAGGGTCGCGAAGGCGACGTTGTCCCAGGCGCTCATGGTCTCGAGCTGCACCCAGGACTGCCAGGCGGTGGTGTAGGCGCAGGGCAGCGCGTTCGAGGCCTTGATCTTGGCCGCCGCCTCGCCCACCTCGTCCCAGGTCTTGGGCGGGTTGTTCGGGTCGAGGCCGGCCTTCTGGAACGCGTCGTCATTGATGTAGAGCACCGGCGTCGAGCTGTTGAACGGCATCGACAGCATGCGCCCCGATGAATCGGTGTAGTAGCTGGTGACCGCAGGCATGTACGCGTGCGGGTCGAACTTCTCGCCGGCCTCGTGCATCACCTGGTACACGGGCTTGATCGCGCCCTTGGCCGCCATCATGGTCGCGGTACCGACCTCGAACACCTGCACGATGTCGGGCGGGTTCTTGCCGCGGTAGGCGGCGATCGCGGCCGACATCGACTCGGCGTAGCCGCCCTTGTAGACCGGCACCACCTTGTACTCGGACTGCGAGGCGTTGAAGTCGTCGGTGATCAGCTTGACCTGGTCGCCCAGGCGGCCGGTCATCGAATTCCACCACTGGATCTCGACCTGTGCGTACGCAGGCGCGGTCGAGACAAGGGATGCCCCGGCAAGCGCCGCGGCGAGTAGCTTCATGCGCATGGAACTCTCCTCTGTTCTGATTGTGTCCGCGCGGTACCGCCGCGGGCGAAAAGCCATTCAACTCCGGCTGCGGGCGGTCCCATTTGACCAGGGTCAAACCGCGCTGCCGCCGGAATGATAGCGCTCGAATATTGCAGAACGCACACGCCCCTTCCCCAGGGCGCCGAGCGGCCAGTATATATATATTCCCCGCTTACCGAGGAGGGCACCGATGTCCGAGATCCACGACCTGAGCGCCGCCGAGCTCGCCGAGCAGTACCGGGGCGGCGGCCTTTCACCGGTGGAGGCGGCCGCGGCCCGGCTCGATCGGATCGACGCCTGGGAGCCGAAGCTGAACGCGATGTACCGCGTCGACCGCGACGGCGCGCTCGCCCAGGCC
>JBAUTD010000613.1:0-6332 GCA_049582045.1 Burkholderiales bacterium | reverse complement strand
GCATCCGGGATCTACGCGTTGGTGCGCCTGGCCGAACCGCAGCAGAACCGCATCGTGGCGCTGGCCGGCCTTCTCAGTATTCCGGTCGGGGGAGCGCTGCTGGCTGCGGTACAGCTGCTTGCCGGCGTGCAGGCGACGCAAGAAACGGTACGCGCGCTGCCCTTGCCGATCTGGTTTGCGGGCTCCGTCAGCTTCCCGCCGGAGAACCTGATCACGCTGGTCGCGCCCGGTTTCTTCGGCGATGCGATGAGCCAGGCCTACTGGGGAAGATGGTTGATCTGGGAGGCGTGCGCGTTCATGGGGACCACCGGCCTCGCGCTCGCGGCATACGGAATGTGGGCCGGTCATGCAACGGCGAAGCGAGCACTGCTGGTAACGCTTGGCGCCACCACAGTTCTGGCGTTCGGCGAATACTCGCCTCTTTACAGGGTTCTGTACGATTGGGTTCCGCTGTTCGACAGGTTCCGCGGCTCGGCCAAGTTCATCTTCCTGGCCGCGCTCATCCTCGCGCTGTTCGCCGGTTACGGACTGGACCGAATCCTGCGCGACCGAAGCGTTGCGCTGCGCGCGCTCCTGGTGGCGTTCGTAGCCGCCGTCGCTCTCCTTGTCAGCGGCGCCGTCGTGTCGCAGACGGATTGGGACCCCATCATGAAGGCGATGCACGCGACGGGCCAGAGCTACCTCGACGCGGCGAGCTTCGCCCGCTCGTCGTTCGGCGCGACGAGCCGCTCTTTCGCTGCGCTGGGCCTTTACGTCGCCGGCGTCACTCTTGCGGCGGGCGCACTGCTCGCGCTGTGGTGCCGCCGTGATCCGCGTGCTGCATTCTTGCTGGGCGCGCTCGCGATTGCGGAAGTGTTCGCCTTCGCGCGGATGCACCGGCCGACGGTGGACAGTTCCCGGGCCGTTATTCCCCAGCTGCGCGACTACCTCGCCGCGCATCCGGGGGACTACCGCACGCTGAATCTCTGGCTGCCCGACAGCGCAATGTCCATGGGAACTTTCGATGCCTGGGGATACGATCCGGGCGTCACGCGGCGTTACTCGGAGCTTATCGCATGGACCGAAGGGGAGGATCCAAGCGCGGCGACGCAGTACATGACGTTTCACCGCTTCAGTCCGCTTCTTACGATGCTGCGCGTGAAGTACGTCATCATGCTGCAGAACCAGACGATGCGCATATTTCCGGGGAGCAGGCCGCCGCTGGGGCGGCTGGAGCTCATCGGCTCGTATCAGGTTCACGCACGGCGGGACGCGATCCTGGCCGCCATGGGCGCTGCTTCCTTTGACCCAAGGACAGAAGCCATACTTGAGCAACAACCCGATCCGGTGCCGGTCGCAGGGGGAGAGAGAGGGCAGGCGGCGATCGTGCGCGAAGGAACTGATTTCATGGATATCGAAGCGGATGTGGCAAGTCCCTCGCTCCTGGTCGTCACCGACGCCTGGGCCGAAGGCTGGCGAGCCGTGCCTCTGGACGGCAGCAGCCAGTCGAGCTACCGCCTCATGCCTGCCGACTACGCCCTGCGCGCGGTGGCGCTTGGTCGCGGCCATCATCACTTTCGAATCGAATACGCGCCGCGGCTGTTCTACGTTGGAGTGGTCGTTTCGGCACTGGCCTGGCCCGTGTGGCTCCTCGGTCTATGGCTCTTGCCCCGGCGCAAGAAACGCGCGCGTTCCGAGATTGTGGTCTGAAGCGAGATAAGACATGCCCGAACTTTCCGTAGTCGTGCCGGCGTATCGCGAGCGGGAGAACATTCCGCTGTTGCTCGACGCGCTGGAACAGGCGCTGGCTGGGCTCGACTGGGAGGCGATCGTGGTGGCGGATGCCGCCGACGACGGCACCGAGGAAGTCGTGCGCGAGCGCGCGCAGCGAGATTCCCGGGTACGCATCATCCAGCGAATCGGCCGGCGCGGCCTCGCCTCGGCCTGTATCGAGGGCATGCTCTCGAGCTCGGCGCCGTATCTCGCGGTGATGGATGCCGACCTGCAGCATGACGAAACGCTGCTGCCGAACCTTCTCGACGCCGCAAAGCACGGCGGCGCGGATGTGGTCGTGGCCAGCCGCTACATGGACGGCGGCAGCACCGGCGAGCTGGCCGCCGAGCGGGTGCGCATCAGCCGCCTCGCCAGCGCCCTAAGCTCGGTGCTGTGCAAGGGGCTGACCGACCCGATGAGCGGCTTCTTCGTGGTGCGCAGGGCTTTCCTCGAGCGGGTGGTGCGCAAGCTCTACGGCCGGGGCTTCAAGATTCTGCTCGACATGATCGCGGCGGCGCGAGGGCAGGTGAAGGTCGCTGAGCTTCCCTACCGGATGCGCAGCCGCGCGCGCGGCGAAAGCAAGCTCGGCGTCAGAGTGATCGCCGAATTCTTCATGCTGATTCTGTACCATGTCACCGGCCGCCTGGTGCCTGCGCGCTTCTTCCTATTCGGCGCAGTGGGCATTACCGGCGTCGGGGTTCAGCTTGCGGTGTTATGGTTGGCGTTCGGCGCTTCGGCGCACTTTCTTTTCAGCCAGATCGTGGCGACTTGGGCAGCGATGACGAGCAACTTCTTTCTAAATAACATCTTCACCTACGGCGACCAGCGGCTGCGCGGGGCGAGGATCTGGCGCGGCCTGATCAGCTTCTATATGGCGTGCGGCATCGGCGCCTTCATCAACATCGCGCTGGCCGAATGGCTGTTCGTCAAGTCCGTGCCGTACTGGGCCGCCGGGCTTACCGGCGCGCTGATCGCCTCGTTGTGGAACTTCTTCACCACCGCATCGTTCACCTGGGGCGGATCGACCGCCCGCAAGCGATGACGCTGACGCCGCCCGAGCGTTTCCGCCCCGCACGGGCAGACTGGATGCAGGCGGGCATCGTCGCGCTGGTGCTGCTTGCGCTCTACGCGCTCACCTCGCCGCGCACCGTCATGCTCGAGGACGACGGCGGATTCATCCTGTCGAGCTACTTCCTCGGCGTCGAGCATCCGCCGGGCTATCCGCTCTACACCCTGATCGGCCACCTGTTCACGAAGCTGCCGTTCGGCGAAGTCGCCTACCGCGTGCACCTTGCGAGCGCATTCTTCGGCGCACTCACCGGCGCGGCTGTCTGGCTGGTTGCGCGGCGCCTGATCCCCGGCCGACTGCCGGCGTACCTCGCCGCCTTCGGGCTCGGCTTTTCCACCGCATTCTGGTCTCAGGCGATTATCGCGAAGGGAACGTATACCCTCAACACGTTCTTTGTCCTCGTGCTGGTCTACCTCGGCCTGCGCGCCTGTCCCCCGAACGCGCCGCCCGATCCCCGGGATACGCGCGTGCTGCCGGCGATGGCGTTCCTGTTCGGCCTAAGCCTCACCAATCATTGGCCGCTGATGCTGCTCGTCGCCCCGGCGTTCCTCATTCTTCTCTGGCCGAGAAAGATGGAGATTTTGAAGCGCCTTCCGCTCCTGGTCCTGCTGTTCGCGCTCGGGTTGCTGCCGTACGTCTGGATGGTGTACCTGTCGCGCACCCCGCTGCCGATCAGCTTCTACGGGCCGTTGCAGTCGTTTGCGGAGTTTTGGTATTTCGTCAGCAGGGCGGGGTACCGCGAGCTGGACGTCTCCGCCGCGGCAAACTGGGTAGACCGCCTCGAATTCTTTCGCTACTTCGGACTCGAAGCGCTGTTGCAGTTCGCAGTGCTTGGCACGCTGATCGCGGGAGTCGGCGTCTGGCTGCAGAGGCGGATCCTCGGCGACCGGGTCGCGGCGTTCCTCGTTGCCGCTTTTCTTGGACCCTCGGTCGTGCTGCTGCTCCTGCTCGGGTTCGACTACGATTCGGTCTCCAAGCACGTATTCCAGGTCTACCCGCTGCCCGCATACGCGGTGCTCGCGCTGTGGATGGGGCTCGGCTTCGCGTGGCTACGGCGCCATTTTGGCATCGGGGTTGTCCCCGCGGCGGGCGGTTGCGCCGCGCTGCTGGGCATCATCCTGTTCGTGGGCAGCCGCTCGAACCTGCTGCAAAACTACGACTGGGGCTCGAAGTACGCGCATGCGGTAATGCGCGCGCTGCCGCCGAACGCGATCCTGTTCGTGAGCGGGGACGCGGATCTGGGCACGATCGGCTATTACCACATGATCGAGAACAATCGTCCGGATATCACGCTGTACCAGTGGAAAGGCCTGGTCCTCGGCAACAGGCTGTTCTATCCCCTACGCACGAGCGCGGAGGCTGCACAGCAAAAGTTGCGTGAGTTCATCGAGAACGCGCGCGATCCGGTCGAGATGTCGGGGCTCGAATTCGTCGGGGACTACGCGCAACGTGATCACTGGCTCTTCAGCGAGGTCGACAAGTCGAGCCGCGATCCGGACAAGGTGACGGTCGACATCCCCGAGGAAGCGCGACAGTTCTTTGAGCAGTCGATCCTGCACACTCACGACAGCAACGGCTGGATCGCGTTCGTCCAGAATGAATTGCGCCGCCGGTACGCGGAGCTCCTGGGGCGCAGCCTGCAGCGCGGCCAGCAACTCGATGCGCGCACCAAGAGCGATCTCCAGGCGCTGACACAGGATTACTTCGGCGCGCTCGGCCTGGCGCAAGGCATGCTGCTGAATCCGCATGGCTACACGACGGGGGAGGTAGGCGCGCTGCTGGAACAGGCGCAGAAGCTGACGCCGCCCGACGTTCCCAAGGCGTATCTCTCCAAGTACTTCGCCTTCCGGGGCATTCTGCGCGCCAATCTGAAGGACCGGCGCGGCGCAATCGAGGACTTCAAAACCGCGCTTTCTGTCTGGCCTTTCCCGGACAACCCTGCGGTGCGCTCCCTCGAGGCGATCTACCGCGACACAGGCGACGAGAAGGCGCTGAATGCCTTGCGCGAGCGGGTCAAGCGCCTCGATCACCGGCGCTGACCCGGAGGGGCGCGTGGGACGGTCCGCGCGAGTTCTGGTCTTCGGCGTGCCTGCCGCGGTCTGCGCCGTATGGACGGTGTTCGCGGGCAAGGACATCAACTGGGACCTGCTCAATTACCACTACTACGTGCCCTTCGAGCTGCTTGCCGGGCGGCTGGGGCAGGACTTCTTCGCCGCGAGCGCGCAAAGCTACCTGAACCCGGTCGGCTACCTGCCTTTCTACCTGATGGTGTCTTCCGGCTGGCACAGCGTGCTCGTGTCGATTGCGCTCGCGGTCGTGCACAGCCTGTGTATCTCGCTTCTCTTCCTTCTTGCCTGGCGCATGTTCGAACACCTGCCGCGCAACGAGCGCGCAGTGTTCGCGCTGCTCGCGACCGGGCTCGGGAGCGCGACCGCGGTGTACTGGGAAATGGTCGGCACCTCGTTCCTCGATCCGCTTCTCGTTCCGCCGATGCTGGCGGGCCTGCTCCTGCTGCTAGGAGACGATCGGCATGCGCTGCGGCGCGCGGCGTTCGCCGGAGTCCTGTTCGGACTGTCGGCAGCGCTCAAGTATTCGAACGCGGTATTCGCGCTTGCCGCGCTGCCCCTCGCGACTGCCATGCCGGGCGCGCGCGGCGTGGCGCGGTGGCGGACCGGGCTCGGCTACGCGGCCGGCGGTGCGCTGGCAGTCGCGGTAATGGCGGGGCCATGGCTGGTCATGCTTGCGCGCGAATTCGGCAACCCGGTGTTTCCGCTTTTCAACGCATGGTTCCGCTCGCCGTATGCGCCGCCGGTGAACCTGGTCAGCGATCGCTTCACTCTGGACGGTGTGGGCGCGGCCATCGCGCTTCCCTTCCGGATGATCGCGCTCGACCGTTCGCTTTACTCCGAGAACTTCGCGCCCGACCTACGGTTCGCGGCGCTGCTCCTCCTGGCCGCTGCCCTGGCCGCGGCCGGGGCGATGCGCAAGCTGTCGCCAAAGGGCGCCTTGCGCGCCAACGACTGGCGGGTGCTCGGCTTTTTCGCGGCGGCCCTAGTGCTGTGGCTCCTGACTTCGGCCAACGGCCGCTACGGCCTGATCGTGCTGCTTCTGGCCGGCGCCTGCCTGGCGCGAATCGGCGAACGTCTGCTGCCACCCCCGACCGCGCGCATTGTCCTCGGCGTGTTGCTCGCGCTTCAGATCGGCATGACGGTCTTCGCGTCGCCGGCCCGGTGGTTCATTGCCGAGCCCTGGTCGAAACGCTGGCTGGCATATGACGTGCCGCCGCGAGCGCTGCACGATCCCGCGCTCTATCTCACGATCAAAGTGCTTCCGATGGCCGTGATCGCGCCGTTCGTGAATCCGGGATCTTCATTCGTGAACTTTCGCGGCCAGCACAGCATTCCCCTCGATTCGCCGAGGCTTGCCGCATTGCTCAAGCGCTATCGCGGCCGCGTGCGCACGCTCGGTCGCGACCTCGCGCTCGTCGGCGGCCGGCCGGCCGAGGCGGTCC
>JBAUTD010000612.1:0-1854 GCA_049582045.1 Burkholderiales bacterium | reverse complement strand
GCGCTGCTTCGCGACACCGCCTCGACCGTCGCGTCGGTCGCGCAGGAGGTCGGCTACCAGTCCGAGGCGGCGTTCGCGCGGGCGTTCAAGCGCTCGACGGGCAGGTCGCCGTCGCTCTGGCGGCGCGAGGCCAAGGGCTAGGCGCAACCGCTGCCGCGATGCGGGTATTCGAGATTTTCTGCCGATCCGAGCTCAGCGACCGCCCGGCAGGCCGACGACGACCTCGCTGATCTGAATCACCGGCGCTATGTCCGTGTAGTTCGGGATGTCGGCCATGATCTCCTGCGCGTGAGGGCCAAAGCCCGCTTGAAAGCTCTCGACCGAATCGCAGAAGATCTGGCACATGCCGACGTAGGTCGCGGATGTGCCCGGGGCACCGCCGGCGAGGCCCTTGTCGACGGTGTAGTACTTGCAGGCGTTGCCCAACTTGGCCTTCACCATCGGCATGTGCTTGTCGCGGTAGTACGCATGATCGAACCGCGCGCCGGGCTTGTTCGGGTACATCACGCTGACCTTGATCATGTCTCCTCCCCTAGATGGTAGGCTTTCGGTCGATGGGAGATCGATCGTGCACGAGAATCGGAACCTGACACAAGAGGTATATGGCTGGAGCACGCGATGTCTGACCTGAATGCGAGTTACTGGAACGACACCAGCGTGAGCCTGCGCGTGGTGGAGCTGCGCGCGGCGGGTTTCGATCCGGCCAAAGCGGCGAAGCGCAATGCGATCGTTACGGTGGGCAGTCCCTATACGAACGCGCACCGGTGCAACAACCGCGTCCGGCGGGTCGCGGAGCTGGTGGTGGAGGCGGTCGCGGAGCGCGGCGGGCAGGGGCTGCTGGTGGGGGCGCCGGCGGTGTCGGACGCGCTGACCCAGGGGTCGGTGCACGCCGGGTACAGCCTGCCGTCGCGCGAGCTGGTGGCGGACTGCTTCGAGACCGGGCACTACGCGCACCACGGCCAGGCGATGGTGGTGATCTCGGGCTGCGACAAGAGCGGGGCGGCGGCGATGATGCCGCTCGCGCGCACCAACGCGTTCGGGCTGGTGGTGTATCCCGGCACGAGCTCGCCGGGGCGGGTGGATTTCGGGCCGTGGGCGGCGAAGGGCGACAACCTCACGATCATGGACCACGGCGAGGCGCAGGCGGCGTTCGAGGCGGGCAAGATAAGCGAGGGGGAGCTCGTGCGGATCGAGCACGCGATCATGCCGGGCAGCGGGACTTGCGGCGCGATGTTCACCGCCAACACGATGAGCACGATCGCGGAGGCGATGGGGATGATGCTGCCGCGCGGGGCGTCGCAGCCGGCGGACTACGAGGCGGCGAGCGACGTGCACCCCGACGTGAAGGCGCAGGTGCGCGCGAGCGTCGACGCGCTGTACGCGCTGATCGCGAAGGGGCTGCGCCCGCGCGACATCATGACTGTCAAGGCGTTCGAGAACGCGATCGCCACCGCCTACGCGATGGGCGGCTCGACCAATATGTACCTGCACCTGCTCGCGATCGCGCGCGAGGCCGGGGTGCCGCTCACGGTCGAACGGATCCACGAGGTGGGCGCGCGCGTGCCGCTGATCGGCAACCTGCAGCCGCACGGGCCGTACGCGATGGTGTCGCTGCACAAGATCGGCGGCGTGCCGGTGGTGATGCGCGAGCTGCTCGAGCACGGCTTGCTGCACGGCGACGCGCTGACGGTGACCGGCAGGACGCTGGCCGAGAACCTGCGCGAGGCGCCGCGGCTTGCGGAGCTCGGCGAGCAGGACATCGTGCGGCCCGTCTCGCGCCCGGTCGCGCTGCCCGGAAACCACATCAGCGTGCTGAAGGGCAACCTCGCGCCGGAGAGCTGCGTGCTCAAGCTC
>JBAUTD010000611.1:0-23641 GCA_049582045.1 Burkholderiales bacterium | reverse complement strand
GGAAGAGATAACCGCTGAAAGCATCTAAGCGGGAAACTCGCCTCAAGATGAGACTTCCCGGAGGCTTGACCTCCCTAAAGGGTCGTCCTAGACCAGGACGTTGATAGGCGGGGTGTGCAAGGGCTGTGAGGCTCTGAGCTAACCCGTACTAATTGCCCGTGCGGCTTGACCCTATAACCGTGAGCAAACGGTTGAAGCGCGCGCAATTTCGCGCCCAGACTTCACTTCATTCCGAATCGCGGCCGGCGCTGACGCGGACAATTCCGCCGATGCGGCGAGCCCAGAGTCAATCTGGCGGCCATAGCAGCCTGGACCCACGCCTTCCCATCCCGAACAGGACCGTGAAACGGGTTTGCGCCGATGATAGTGTGCATTCGCACGCGAAAGTAGGTTACCGCCAGGCCATCTTCAAATGAAAAAGCCCGGCCTCGAAAGAGGACCGGGCTTTTTTGTTTGAGCTGCCCCGCAATCCTCCGGACATTGTGCATTGGCGACGGGCAGCCCGGCGGAGTAGGCTAAACGGTTCAGGGCATGTTTGGGGGCGAGCATGAACCTGCAGGCGGTGCTGCAGAAGACCGAGAAAGGCGTCGACGAAATCAAGACGCGCGGACAGGGGCTCGAGCAGCGGTTGCGTACCCTGCTTATCGTAGTGAACGGCAAGACGACAGGCGCGGATCTGGTCAAGCAATTCGCGCAGCTTGGTGACGTACAACCCGTGCTCGAACGCTTGATCGCCGAGGGCTATGTGCGCGAGGCGCCCGTGTCCGCCGTAGTGGACTTCAAGGAAATTCGTCTGCAACTTTCGCACGCTCTGACGGACGCCATCGGGCCGTCGGGAGATGCGATCGCGCTGCAACTCGAAGGATGCAAATCCACGGATGCACTGCGCGCCTTCATAGAGGAGCGGCGTCCTGCACTAGAAGGGGCGTTCGGCCCGCGTATCGTCAATTTTCTTTCGCTGGCGAACTCGCTGCTCGAGAATGAGTGACGCAAGCGCGATTTTCGCGGAACTGCTCGAGCGCATGACTTCCGCCATCTGCGCTGGCGATGCCTGGGCCGCAGCGTCGTGTTTCACGTCGGACGGGGTCTATCACGACGGCTTTTATGGTGAATTCACGGGGCGTGAAGCGATCGCGAATATGATCAGCGGACTGTTCCATCGCGATGCGAGCGATTTTGTGTGGCACGTGTCGGATGCGTGCAGCGATGGACGTATGGGCTACGCGCGCTATCGCTTTACCTACGTATCGAAAATCCCGGGCAGCGAAGGGCGTCGGGTTAGTTTCGCGGGTATCAATTGTTGTGTGCTTGATGGGAAGCGTATCCGTCGCTACGGCGAGATCTTTGAGCGCGCTCCGGCCCTGGCGCAGCTCGGTTTTGGCGACAAACGCATCCTTAAGTCGATCAAGCGCTGGGCAAAGTAAACCGGGCTTGCCAGCCACCCTGATACTGTATATAAATACAGTATCAGGGTGGCTATGAAAACCTCGCTCGCCGATATCCTTTCGCAGCGTTCCGTCTGGCGCGGCGGTACGCTCGCCTCTGAGCACGGACGGACGGTGTCGACCGGATTTGCTGCACTGGATCGCGAATTGCCGGGCGGAGGCTGGCCTACAGGCGCGCTGACCGAAATCCTCGGTCAGCGCGAAGGCGTCGGTGAACTGCAGTTGGTACTTCCGGCGCTGGCAGCTCTTTCTGCAAGCGGACGGCGCATTATCTGGCTCGCACCACCGCACCTCCCTTATGCGCCGGCGTTAGCGGCGGCCGGTATCGCTCTCGAACATCTTTCGGTCGTGCGTGCTCCTGGGCGACGCGACGGGCTGTGGGCTGCGGAGCAGGTACTGCGTGGAGGGGGCTGTCATGCCTTGCTGGCGTGGTTTCGCGACATCCGTTACGCCGAGCTGCGGCGGCTTGCGGTAGCGGCCGAGGCCGGTTGCGGCGCATTCGTCGCACTGTTTCGACCGGAACAGACGGCACATGAAGCGTCACCTGCCTGTTTGCGCATCGCCTTTGAGCCTGCTCCGGAAGGGCTTGCGATTCACATCCTCAAGCGCAGAGGGGCTCCGACCGCGAAACCGCTCGGTATCAAGATTGAAAGGCCTGTCCATGCTCTGGCTGGCGCTTCGTTTTCCACGCCTTGTACTCGAGGTTCTGTCGCGCGGCCGTGCTCCGTTTGAATCGGAGCGCGTGCCATGGGCGGTTGCCGACGCTGGTCATGTGCTTGCCTGCAATACCCGGGCCGAAGCGCTTGGCGTGCGGCCAGGGATGGGGCTCGCTGCAGCATGGGCGTTCGCATCATGGTTGCACGTATGGCCGAGAAATCAGATGGCAGAGCAAGAGATGCTCGAAGGTGTGGCAGCGTGGATGTGCGGATTCACGCCGCGTGTTTCCATTCAGGCGCCAAACGGCATCTTGGCCGAAATCGAGGGCAGCTTGCGCCTGTTTCGTGGTTTGGCAGCGGCGGTGGAGCAGATCCGTGCCGGTATCGACCAGATGGGTCTGACCCCGCTACTTGCCGTAGCGCCGACGGCACGGGGTGCGTGGTGGCTTGCAAGCGCAGGGCAGGAGGCTTCGATTCCGAATCGGGCCGAGCTTGAAATGGCGCTTGCGACGCTTCCCGTTGCAGTGGCCTGTGACAGGCCGGATGCGCTCAGCTTGCTGCACAACGTCGGTATCACCACCATAGGCGAATTGCGTGATCTGCCTCGCGAAGGTGTTGCACGGCGCTTCGGCCAGACCTTGCTGGATGGACTGGAGCAGGCGTTGGGACGAGCGCCGGAGCCACGCAAATTCTTCGCGCCGCCGCCATGTTTCGCCGCGAAGCTCGAGCTGCCAGGGGAGGTTACGCATGCGGAGGGGGTGCTTTTCGCCGCGCGGCGGTTGCTCGTACAACTGGAAGGCCTGCTCGCCGCACATCAAGCGGGCGTTCGGCGCTTCCTTCTGATTCTTTTGCACCGCAACGCAGGTCCAAGCACCCTGGATATTGGGCTCGCTTCGCCGGGTCGAGAGGCAGAACGCTTCGTACAGCTGCTGCGCGAGCGTCTCTTTTCATTCAAGCTCGTCAGGCCGGTCGAAGCGATTCGGATCGAAGCGAGAAATTTCGTTCCCTGGCATGGTGGCACGACCAACCTGTTCAAGGGTTCCAGCGTCGAGAACGAAGTATGGACACGGCTTATCGAGCGCTTGCAGGCAAGGCTTGGAAGCGAAGCGGTGCATGGCCTCAGCTTGCATTCCGAGCATCGTCCCGAACGTGCCTGGCGAGCGCTTGCGACAGGTGAACGGCCATTGCGTGGAGAGGAGGGCGCAGGAGGGCGGCCACTATGGCTGGTTGATCCGCCGCGCAGGCTGAAAGAGAAAGAAGGGGTGCCGCACGACAGCGGTCCACTCGAATTGCTGGTCGGCCCCGAACGTATCGAATCTGGATGGTGGGACGATAACGAGATCGCGCGCGATTATTTCATCGCGCGCGGACCGAACGCCGCCCTCCTGTGGGTATTCCGCGAGCGCGGCACGAGCGGCGGTTGGTATCTGCATGGGATGTTCGCCTAGGTCGATGCCGCTCGATTTGCCTGAATACGCGGAGCTGCATTGCCTGTCGAATTTTACGTTTCTGCGCGGGGCTTCGCATCCCGAAGAGCTTGTCGAGCGCGCAGCGGCGCTCGGCTATGCCGCACTTGCGCTTACCGATGAGTGCTCGTTCGCCGGCATTGTTCGCGCATATGTCGCGGCAAAGCGCTGCGGTTTGAGGCTCATCGTAGGAAGCGAAGTAACTCTCAAGGATGGTATCAAGATCGTTCTTATTGCCACCAATCGTCGTTCCTATGGTGCGATCTCTTCCGTCATTGCCGCCGGGCGCAGGCGAGCAGAGAAGGGTAGTTATGCGCTCGTGCGCGGCGATCTTGAGCCGCTCACAGGAAGCGATGTGCTTGCGCTGCTGATACCCGGTCGCCAGATCGATTATGAAGCCACACGCTGGATCGGCAAGTGCTTTCCGGGTAAGGCGTGGATCGCCGTCGAACTTCACTGCGAAGGCGACGATCGACGGCGGCTTGAGATTCTTCGCGAACTCTCCGCTGCCTCGGGACTGACGCTGGTCGCCACAGGGGACGTACACATGCATTTGCGTTCCCGCCGACGGCTGCAGGATTTACTAACCGCGATCCGGATCGGTAGGGCGATTGGGGAATGCGGGCGCGTATTGCATGCGAACGCCGAAAGACACTTGCGGTCGCGTATACGGCTCGCGCAAATTTATCCGGATACGCTGCTAGCCGAAACAGTGGCAATCTCTGAGCGCTGCCATTTCTCGCTCGACGAGCTGCGCTACGAATACCCCGAAGAACTGACTCCTACGGGAGAGACCACGGAGAGTTGGCTGCGCAAGCTTGTCGAACAAGGACTAGTCTGGCGCTTTCCTTCCGGCGTCCCGGAAGGCGTATCGGAGCTCGTCAAACACGAATTGCGATTGATCGTCGAGATGCGCTACGAGGCGTTCTTTCTTACAGTCCACGATCTGGTGCAGTTCGCGCGCAGTCGCGGCATTCTGTGCCAGGGGCGCGGTTCGGCTGCGAACTCGGCAGTCTGCTATGCGCTCGGTATAACCGAAGTGGACCCGGGAAGAATGAGCGTGTTATTCGAGCGTTTCGTCTCCAAGGAGCGCGACGAGCCGCCCGATATTGATGTCGACTTCGAACACCAGCGGCGCGAGGATGTCATCCAGTATGTCTACGCCAAGTACGGACGCGAACGAGCGGCGCTTGCTGCGACGGTCATCTGCTACCGACCGCGCAGCGCGGTGCGTGACGTCGGCAAGGCACTTGGATTCGCACCCGAGCAGGTGGATCGGTTGTCGCGAAGCCTCAGCTGGTGGGATGACCGAAGCAGACTCGCTGAGCGCGTGCGCGAAGCTGGTCTCGATCCAGCGAGCGCCACGATAGAACGGTTTCTGGAGCTGACAGATGCATTGGTAGGGTTTCCTCGTCACCTGTCGCAGCATGTCGGAGGTTTCGTCATTTCGCGCGGGCCGCTCGCCGAGCTGGTGCCCACCGAAAATGCGGCGATGCCCGGGCGCACGGTCATCCAATGGGATAAGGACGATCTCGAGGCACTGGGTCTGCTCAAGGTCGACGTGCTCGCGCTAGGCATGCTGTCGGCAATCCGTCGAGCACTGGAGCTTGCCGGCATGACAATGCAGGACGTGCCGGTAGAGGACCCGGCTGTATACGCCATGATCCAGCGTGCCGACACCGTGGGCGTCTTTCAGATCGAATCGCGTGCGCAAATGAGCATGCTGCCGCGCCTGAAGCCAAGAAATTTCTACGACCTGGTGATCGAGGTCGCGATCGTGCGCCCAGGACCGATTCAAGGCGGCATGGTGCATCCCTATTTGCGGCGTCGCCAGGGCCTGGAGCCAGTGACCTATCCGAGCGAGGCGGTGAGAGCAGTGCTGGAGCGCACCCTCGGAGTGCCGATTTTCCAGGAGCAGGTCATGCAGTTGGCGATGGTAGCCGCCGGATTTTCTCCCGGGGAAGCGGATCAGTTGCGCCGTTCGATGGCGGCCTGGCGCAGGAAGGGCGGACTCGAGCACTTTGAGGCGCGCCTCGTGCGCGGCATGCTCGAACGAGGCTACACGCGAGAATTCGCTGAGGCCATTTATCGGCAGATTCTTGGTTTTGGGGAGTATGGTTTTCCCGAATCGCATGCCGCGAGCTTCGCGTTGCTGGTCTATACATCGGCCTGGCTTAAATGCCACAAGCCAGCGGAGTTCTGCGCAGCGCTGCTCAATAGTCAGCCTATGGGGTTTTATGCGCCTGCCCAGCTGGTACGAGATGCTCAACGGCACGGCGTCGAGGTAAGGCCGGCGGACGTGAGCGCGAGCGCATGGGACTGTACGCTGGAAGGGAATGCGCTGCGTCTTGGTCTGCGGATGGTGAGCGGACTGTCCGAGGCAAGTGCAGGGAGAATCGTGGTGTCGCGTCCGTTCGAGTCGGTGAATGACCTCTCGCATCGTGCGGCGATCAAACGACGTGATCTTGAGTGTTTAGCCGCAGCGGGTGCGCTCGCTTCGCTTGCCGGACATCGGCGGGAAGCCCATTGGCTCGCGGCCGGGGTCGAACATGCGTCAGATTTGCTCCGCAGCGCGCCGGCGAGGGAAGCGGCACCGAAGCTTTCTGCGCCGGGAGAGGGCGAAGACATCCTTGCCGATTACGCGAGTCTGGGCCTCAGCCTTGGAAGGCATCCCCTCGCGCTGTTGCGCGATCGCCTCGGGCGCCTTGGCATGCTCACCGCCGAGCAGTTGCATTCGTTGCCGCATGGATGCCTAGCGCGCGTTGCAGGGCTGGTTACTTGCCGGCAGCGACCCGATACGGCGAGCGGCGTGATTTTCGTCACCCTTGAAGATGAGACGGGTTGTGCCAACGTGATCGTGTGGCGTGATCTGGTCGAGCGACAGCGGCGCGAGCTGCTCGGCGCACGGCTACTTGGTATACAGGGAGTAATCGAGCGCGAGGGCGAAGTCGTGCATCTCGTAGCGCGCCGACTGTTCGACTACGATAAATTTCTTGGCTGCCTGACTGTGCACTCGCGCGATTTTCACTGACAGTGCTAACATCAACCGAAACCGATGACCGCGTACGCAGAGACTCTATGGCTCATCGCCGATAGACGCCGCCGGCGCCCGGCGCGCGGATACGCTGCGCTGGACGCATTGTTCTGCCGCCTTGGTGCGTGCAGACACGAGAAAGACGCGATTGTCACGGAAGATCACATCTGGAAATTGTGGATGTATCATCCTCATCGCTCGGCGGCGCACGCGCTGGATCTGGCCGCGAGCGACATCGCGGCGCGCCGCTACGACATAGCGGAGACGCGGTTGTCGCTGCTGCTGCGCCACCTTCCGGATTTCTCGGAAGCGTGGCACAAGCGCGCCACCTTGTACTACCTTCTCGGTCGCGACGGGCCCTGCATTGAGAATCTTCGGCGCACGATAGAGCTCGAACCGCGCCATTTCGGGGCAATGTGCAGCTTCGCGGAAATACTCTTGGGCGAAGGCGAGCGCGAGGCGGCGCGATTCACGTTTTCGATCGCCCTGTCGCTGCATCCGTACCTCGCCAGGGCGCGACAAGTGATCAACTCAACCCGGCCCAAGCGACGGCTCAACGACGGTTAACCCGCTTACAGGAATTGACAATAAATTGAATGAGTTACTTTCCGAGCGCATATAATTGTCTCGAATGGCAGCGAGGCGAACTCAGAGGGAGATCGAAGTTTCGCTCAAGCGCAATAACAACAAGCAGAGCAAGCCATGACTGACAGCGCATACACCGTGGTAGTCGCAAAGGATCTTGAGGACCTCGTTCCGGTATTCATGAACAACCGGAAGAAGGAGCTTGAAACATTGCGAACCGCACTCTCAGCGTCTGATTTCGCACAATTGCGGCAGCTAGGACACCGGATGAAGGGAGTTGGAGCCTCATACGGTTTCAGCAAGATTTCGGACCTCGGCAAGAGCATTGAGGAGGGCGCCAGCAGCGAAAACAAGGTCGCGCTCGATGCCAGCATAGTTGATTACGCGGACTACTTGGCGCGCGTGCATGTGGTCTATGAGTGACTTGCAGGCCTCGCAGCATGCAGTCGCCGCGCAATGAAGACATGAAAGCGGATGCAGCCGCTGACAGTCGTGCAGCACTCGCGCGAATCATGGTGTCGCCGCCAGACCAAGTCATGCTCGACGTACCGATGTCCAGCCCCAACGGATTCGACATAGGACGGCAGTGGGGGCGTCACTTTGAAATCGCAACCGGAGTTGGCAACAGTAATTGCGGCAGTGAGGCGATCGTTTGCCATACAGTCAACACCGCGGCGCGTCTTGTTCAGATGGCGGCGGCGAACGAAGTCCTGGTATGCAGTCAGCAGTTCTTCGAGGCGGTACAAGGGGTTGTGCCGGAGCGGCACGTAGCGTCCCCGGGAAAGGTCGCTCTGCGTGGCAGATCCGAGCCGACCCCGGTTTTTGCATCGCGGGATCGAGGTTAGAAGTCTGATGCGAATTCTTATCATCGACGACGACGAAGATCTGCGAAATCTTCTCGCGCATTACATCAGGCAGGAGTGGCCGAAGGCGGAGGTCGACGAGTTTGATCCGCTGGCGCGCGACCTGCCCAGCGAGCAATTCCCCCTCGGCGATTACGATCTAATGATTCTGGACTACATGCTTGGCCGAGGGGACGGCCTCGAGTGGCTGCACGAATTCAAGAAGCGAGTCGATTGCCCACCGGTGTTGTTTCTTACGGGAGCGGGCAACGAGATTATCGCGGTACGTGCGATGAAGGCTGGGGCCAGTGATTACCAGCGCAAGCAGGAGCTCACTCGCGAGCGACTGATCAATTCGATTCGAGATTTGACCCACGACGCGGCCGAAAGGACGCTGTCACCGGATCTGGCCTCGAGGATGGAAGGTCACATGCTCGGGGAGCGGGTACGCATCTCGGGTTATCGGATTCTCCGTCTCATCGGCGAGGGGGGGATGTCCCGGGTATATCTTTCCTCCAGGGATCGTGACGACGAACCGCTCGTCGTGAAGATTCTGCGTAGCGAAGCGACCGCCGACAAGAACGCGCTGGCGCGTTTTATGGAGGAATATTCGCTCGTTGAACGCATCAAGAGCCGGCACGTCGCGCGAATTCACAGTCATGGGGTTTCCGAGGGTCACGCCTACCTGGTGATGGAATTTTTCGACGGTGGGGATCTGAACAAGCGGCTCGGCGGACGAGCCAGCACACCTCATGAGGCGCTGCGTATCTTCCGGGAATTGATGTTTGCACTGGGCGACATACACGAATGCGGCATTCTTCATCGCGATCTCAAGCCGCAAAACCTGATGTTCCGCGCGGATGGCAGCCTTGCGATCGTCGACTTCGGCATTGCCAAGCACGTCGACGCAATCGACCGTACTGGTCACGGTGAAATCGTTGGAACGCCGCGCTACATGAGTCCCGAGCAGGTGCGTGGAATGGCGCTCGATTTGCGCACCGATATCTACAGTTCTGGCGTGCTGCTCTACCAGATGCTTACGGGCAAGCATCTTTTCGACGGAGACACGGCAGTCGAGGTCGCGCTTCAGCACCTGAATACGCCCCCACCGGCATTGCCGGAGAACCTCACCGATTATCAACGGTTGCTGGACAAATTGCTTGAGAAGGACCGCGACGCAAGATTCCGGAATGCCGATGAAGTGATAGGTTTCCTGGCCAGGAAGTTCCAGCAAGCCTGATTGCGGGAAGAGTAACCGTATGATGAAAAAGATTCCGCTCGATCAACTGCAGTTCGGCATGTACGTCAACGAGCTCGATCGTCCCTGGACGGATACCCCATTTGTGTTTCAGGGATTCTTCCTTACCACGCCGGAGCAAATGGAGGTGCTGCGGCGTTTCTGTAAGCACGTATATGTTGATCCGGAGCGAGTCCCGGAGCCGGAGAGCGCCCGATCGCCTGCGATTCCGCTTCCCGCATCCGCTGCGCCGCGACTGGTAGGAACTGGCCGCTTCAGTTACCAGACGAGCGTCACTGTTGAGAGCGAATTAACGAAGGCGCGGGAAATCTACAAATCGTCGGAGGAGTCGGTCTATTCGATGATCGAGGATTTTCGCGAGGCCGGCTCGCTGGATGCCGCGACAGCCGCGGGTGCCGCCAGAAGCATGTCCGACAGTATCAAGCGCAACCCGGACGCGCTCGTGCTCTTTTCGACGTTGAAGGAACGCGAAGATCTGATCGACAAGGCGCTGCACGTGTCTGTCTACATGGTCGCCTTGGCCCGCTTCTTGGAGATGTCTGAAGAAGACCTAGAGATGGCAGGATTGGTGGGGTTGCTGCTGGATGTTGGTAAGCTCAAGATCCCGAGCGAGGTTCTGGCCAAACGCGAACGCCTCACGCCGGAGGAGCTGGTGCTGGTGCGCTCGCACGTCACCCACTCGGTCGCGATTCTCGAAACCACAGCGGGAATTTCTCCCGAAGTCGTGCGAGCCGTTGCAATGCACCACGAGCGTTACGACGGTTCTGGATATCCCAAGGGCCTACGAGGCGATGAAATCGGTCTGATACCAAGCATTGCGGGGCTTGTCGACACCTTCGTCGGACTGACGTCGAAGCGCCCCTATGCGTCACCGGTAGCGCCGTCCAACGCACTCAACATGCTGCATAAATGGCGCGGCACGGCATTTCATCCCACTCTGGTAGAGCAATTCATCCGCTGCATTGGAATATTTCCCGTCGGTGCCGTTGTGGAACTCAACTCGGGAGAGGTCGCCGTTGTGATTGCGCAAAACCTCGAAAAGCGGCTTCAGCCGCGGATCATGGTGGTGCGCGATGCTGCGGGAAATCCACTTAGACCGCAGAAACTTCTGGATCTATCGAAAGCGCCAAAGGTGAACGCCGAGGAGCCCTACCGGATTCGACGCACGCTTGAGTTCGGTAAAGGGAATGTCAGCCGCGCGGATCTCTTTCTCTGACAGAATCCGCGGCGCGGGGTTCAGGGAAGGGTGCTCCAGAGAGCTCTCAGCTGATCGGGAAGGTCCTTGGGCGAGAAGGGCTTCGATATGGCCCCAAGTGCCCCGAGAGAGCGCAGTTCTTCCATTTCGGTCGGCGTCGCCTTTGCGGTCATGAACACCACGGGCAGGTCCTTTGTCTGCGGATGCTCCTGCATTCGCTTGAACAACGTCGGCCCGTCCATTCCCGGCATCATCCAGTCGAGCAGCACCAGGTCAGGCTTGAATCCGACTATGGCATCGATCGCAACCATGGGGTCGCCAACAATCTCGACTTTCATCTTCCCGACACGCTCGAGCGACATGCGAACGATTCTCTGAATGTCTTCGTCATCCTCGACGTAGCAAACGCGTTCGAGAGCCTTGGTCGTCATTGAACCGCTCCTAGCTGCGTCACGTTAGAACTAGTCTCGCTTCCCAGCACGGGCAATTCGAAGTAGAACGTGGTGCCCCCGCCAGGACGATCTTCGAAGCCAATGCTGCCGTGCATCAATTCAATCAGTCGCTTGCAGATGGCAAGGCCTAAGCCCGTCCCACCCTTCTGGCGAGTGGCGGTAGAGTCTGCCTGCGCAAAGCGACTGAAAATCCGCGGGCGGAAGCTTTCCGGAATGCCCGGTCCGTGATCGTGCACGGCGACGCGTACTCTTGCACCGGTTACCTGCTGCAGAGTGACATCGACGGTGCCTCCTGCCGGGGAGAATTTGGCCGCATTGGACAACAGGTTCGTCACGACCTGCATGAGTCGCTTCGGATCGGCTTCGACCTTGATCGGCGCCAAGCCGTCCTTCAGGGCAAGCCGTACGTTGTAACGATCCGCGAAACCTTTGTTCAGCACAAGCGTGTCGCGCAGCAACGAGTCCAGCGATACGATCTCGGGAGAAAGAGTGAATTTTCCAGACTCGATCTTTTCGATGTCGAGCAGGTCATTGATCAAGTCAAGCAGCCGCTGTCCGTTGCGCTCCGCGATTGTAGTCAGTTCCGTAACATCCTTCTCCACGTCGCCAAGGACGCCGGAGTTAATCAATTGCAGCGAGCCTATGATTGACGTGAGCGGGGTGCGTAACTCGTGGCTGAGGGTAGACGTGAACTCCTTCTTGAGGCGTTCCGCCTCCAGCTGCTGGGTAATGTCGCGGCCCTGGGCGATAATGGAAATGACGTCGGCCTCGTCATTGACCAGCGGCGTGAACGTGAACTCGCACATGATCTCGAGACCGTCGCGCCGCATGCATCGAAGCCTATTCAGCGTGACCGGATTGTTGCCGGCAACGAAATCGCGCCACCAAGTTTCGTTTACGCCAAATTCGTCAACCGGGAAAAGCATTTGGAGGCCGTTTCTTCCGATCAACTCTGCAAGCGCATAACCGAAAAGATTTTCGGCAGCCGGATTCATCTCGAGGATCGTCGCATTAGAGTCGAACTCCAGCACCGCGATTGGTGCTCGCTCGGCGAACAAGGTCAGCTTGCGCCCTGACGCTTCGACTTCGCGCCGTGCGTTTAGCAATTCGTGGAGCTGCTCCTCGATCTGCACATTCATCAGTTCCTGCTCATGCGCCACGCCTTTAAAGTCTTCGCGGGCCTTGAAGCCAGCTGCGAAAATATGGTCTAGTCGGTACGCGACCGCAATGTTTGCGGCATAGAAGACCGGCACCAGGGCCGCAAGCTCGGCGAATAGACGGTTGCCGAAGGTGGCCAGGACGTAGGTGAAGGGGAGCATGATCCCTGCGGCGTAGATGGCATAAGTCCACCACACCGAAGCGAATACTGCGATGCCGCCGGAGATCAGGCCGGCGAGAATGAAGGCGAGGAAGACTTGCTGGTCGTCGGCATGCGAGGGAAAGAAGACGGCGCCGGCGATGCCCCAGTTCACCCCTGCGGCGAGAGCGCCGATCGCCATCCAGCGCAGCCACTTTTCCTCGTCGCGGTCGGTGCGCTGCAAATAGCTGCGGTAAAGCGCATAGCGGGCGGCCGCTATGGCAATCGTGATGAGCCACCACATGATCGTCAAGTCGCGATAACGTGGGGTCCACAGTTCCACGGTAATGATCGCGCCGACGAACAGCGTTAGCAGGATGCCGGGAATCGATTGGCGATAGAGATGAGCCACCCGGTCGGTGAAGATCTGCTGCGCCGATTCCGGCGCGGGCTGACGGTTCGCTCCCGTAGCGGCTGCGGGCGCGTACACGGATGAAGGGGCGGCTTCAGTGTTCATTCGGCGCCGTCGAGGCTCGGGCTGATTATAGCCGCCGGAGGACCGCCAAGGAGGCAAAAAAGCGATGTGTTACAGACTTTTGCCGTTACGGATCACGCCGACGGCGACGCCCTCGATCGTCATGGAGTCGCGCCGGAGGTCGAGCTCGATTGGCTTGAACTCTGGATTTTCGGGCAGCAGCTGGACCGTGTGGCCGCGCCGACGAAAGCGCTTGACGGTGACTTCATCGGCGAGTCGGGCAACGACAATCTGGCCACTGCGCGCTTCGTGCCCGCGGTGTACTGCGAGCAGATCCCCTTCAAGTATTCCGGCGTCGCGCATGGACATTCCACGCACCCGAAGGAGGTAGTCGGCGCGCGGGGTGAACAAATTGGGATCGATCTGGAAGCGCCCTTGCAGGTGCTCTTCCGCCAACATCGGGCTGCCCGCCGCGACGCGACCTACAACCGGCAATTCCATCAATTTGCCGTGGCGCGCGCCGGTCTTGTCACGTACACGTATGCCACGCGAAGCGCCCGACGAAATGTCTATGACGCCCTTGCGCGCAAGTGCGCGAAGATGCTGTTCGGCAGCATTTGCGGAGCGAAATCCCATGCTGCGGGCGATCTCGGCGCGCGTCGGCGGATAGCCAGACGCCTCCGTCAACTCTCGAATGAGCTGGAGAATTTCCGCTTGCCGGTCGGTGAGCGCATCCATGGTTGCGGTTACTGGTTCTCCATTCAGCACTGATATTATATACAGTATCTGATCGCATGCAAACATGCTCGGCGATTGCGGGGGGTTACAATGGTTTTTCGACCTTCCGGAACGGATCCGTGATCATCCAGTCGCTGCTCGATACCGACCTGTACAAGTTCACAATGATGCAGGTCGTGCTGCACCACTTTCCCGGTGCTCAAGTCGAATACAAGTTCAAGTGCCGCACCGACGGCGTAAATCTGGCAAGTCATATCGACGAAATTCGGGGCGAGGTCGACGCGCTGTGCACCCTTCGCTTTCGCGACGACGAACTGGCTTACCTGCGAGCCATGCGGTTTCTGAAGTCCGATTTCGTCGATTTTCTCGGATTGTTCCAGTTCAATCGCCGTTTCATCAGCATCGAACCGCTGTCCGCGACCGAAGGCGAGATAGACATTACCTTGCGTGGACCATGGCTGCACCTGATTCTGTTCGAGATCCCGGTTCTCGCAATCATTTCCGAGGTCTACTTTCGGCGCACACAGCCGACTTACGACCTCAACGAGGGGCGCCGCCGCTTGCGGGGGAAGATCGATCTGGTGCGCACGGTTGATCCGGCGCTTGAATTCAAGATCTCTGACTTCGGCACGCGCAGGCGCTTCTCGGCGCGCTGGCACGAAGAGGCCCTGCAAACCCTTAAGCAGGAGATGCCTGAGCACTTCGCCGGCACTTCGAACGTCTGGTTCTCGATGCGCAACGATATGATTCCACTGGGCACCTTTGGGCACGAATATATGCAGGCGTGCCAGGCGCTCGGCCCGCGGCTACGCGACTCGCAAGTGTTCGCCTTTGATACCTGGGCGAAGGAGTACCGCGGAGACCTGGGAATCGCGCTTTCCGATACCTATGGCCTGGATGCCTTTCTGCGCGATTTCGACATGTATTTCTGCAAACTCTTTGACGGCGCCAGACACGACTCCGGTGATCCCTTCGAGTGGGGCGAGCGCCTGATCGCGCACTACCACAAGAATCGGGTCGACCCGCGCTCGAAGACTTTCATATTCTCGGACCAGCTGTCGTTCCCGAGAGCGATCGAGATATCGCGCCACTTTCATGGCAGGGTGAAGACTGCATTCGGAATCGGCACCAACCTCACCAACGATGTTGGTTGCGAAGCGCTGAACATCGTCATCAAGATGACGGAATGCAACGGCCAACCGGTCGCGAAGGTTTCCGATTCGCCTGGCAAAACGATGTGCAAGGACGAGGGCTATCTGGCGTATCTTCGCCAAGTATTCGGGCTCGCGCCACCGGTACCTCGATAGGCAAGGTCTGGAAGACTCCGCGCAACACCGACGCACCGCAATTGCGGTGCTCATCACATGTTTCGCGCTCAACATGTTCGGGCGCGGGATCAGCGACACCTACACGGTGTTCCTGCTTCCACTGGAGCACGAGTTTGCTTGGAGCCGATCGCAGCTCACGAGCGTCTATTCCCTGTATCTGCTGGTAAGCGGGTTTGCAGCCCCGCTGGTCGGGGTCCTGTTCGACCGCCTCGGTCCGCGCTGGGTCTATGGCGCGGGGGTGAGCTTTCTCGGAGCTGCGTTCTTTCTGTCCGGCGGAATCTCGCATCTATGGCAGTTCTACCTCCTGATCGGTGTCTCAGTCGGCGTCGGAGTGGGTCTGACCGGCATGGTCCCTGCGTCGGGGCTCCTTTCGCGCTGGTATCGGGCACGATTGTCGACTGCGATCGGGTTCGTCTTCTCGGCGGTTGGCATCGGCGCCGTCACGCTGGTGCCGCTCACGCAATGGCTGGTCGAGAGGTACGGGTGGCAACTTTCATACCGGGTACTCGGCGCCTTGCTGATCGGCCTTATCCCGGTGGTGCTGTTCGTCATACCCTGGCGCGGATTCGCGGCAGGTCATCCTGCGCATCGCAGAGATGCAAAGGAAGAGATGTCTGCAGAGGGCTGGACCTTGCGCGCAGCGGTCGGAACGCGCATTTATTGGGCGATGGCACAGGCGTTTTTCTGCACTGCGGCCGGAATGTTCACCATTATCGTGCAGACGGTGGCCTTTCTGATCGATGTCGGCTTCTCGCCGCTCGCTGCGGCAACGGCTTTCGGCTTCGTCGGAATGCTGTCAGTGATCAGCGTAACTGGAAGCGGGTTGCTGTCCGATCGCTTCGGTATGCGCCAGACAATATCGGTAAGCTTTGCCGGAACGGCGACAGGAATCGTGATCCTAATGGCGCTCGCGGGCGGCGCGGTCCCCGTCCTGTTGGCTGCCTACGTGATCGTATTCGGGCTATGCCAAGGCGTGCGCGGACCGATCATCTCGTCGGTCTGTACCAGATATTTCGCCGGACCCAGGGTCGCCACAATATACGGCACGATATTCGCCACGAACTCGCTCGGCGCGGCGTTCGGTTCGCTTATGGGCGGCGTGCTACACGATCTCACCGGTGGCTATCGCGTCGGGTTCGCGTTTGCACTGTGTTTCATCGCGCTTGCCGCCGCTCCGTTTTGGACCGTTCCGGCGCTGCGTAACTTTCGCTAGCTGCGCAGTAGGCCGGTTTCGCTCGCGAATCGCTCCAGGTCATCGCGAAATGCCGGGTGGGCGATGGCGATCATGTGCCGGGCGCGCTCCCTGAGGGTTCTTCCGCGCAGGTCCGCCGCCCCGTGCTCGGTGACGAAGACACCGGCTTCGCTGCGCGGCGTGGCGACCGGGCCGGAAAGTCTCGTCACCACACGCGAAAACTTGCCGCCGACAGTCGACGGCAGAACCAGGATCGAGGCTCCGCCTGGCGACTGATTTGCCGCCCGGACGAAATCGAGAGCGCCGCCGACCGCTCCGACGTAGCTTCCGTTTGCAATCTCTGCATTGACCTGGCCAGTGAGGTCAACTTCGACTGCGGAATTGATGGCAACGAAATTGGGAAGTTGCGCCAGAATTCTCGGATCGTGCGTATGTTCGATGGAGCGCAGCCACACTTCGGAGTTCTGGTGTGCGAATTCGAACAGCCGACGCGACCCGAGGAGCAGCCCCCCCACACTGCGGCCGCTGTCGATCGGCTTGCGCGCATTGTTTATCACTCCCTTGCGCATCAGCTCGACGATCGCGTCCCCCAAGGCACCGGAATGCACGCCGAGGTCGCGCCTGTCCCCGAGCGCCGAGAGTACTGTATCGGGCAGCGAGCCGAGCCCGAATTCGAGCGTGGCTCCGTCCGGCACATACTGTGCGGCATGTGCAGCAATTCTGCGCTCGATTTCCCCCGGCTCTGCCCGAGGGCCACATGCCACGGGGCGCGATGTTTCGACCACGAGTGAGAAATCCTCGGTGCGCAGAACTTGTTCGCAATAGGTCCACGGCACCTGATCGTTGACTTCCGCAAGTACGGTGCGCGCGCACTGGAGCGCCGGAACCAGGTATTCGGCCGCCATGCCGAGGCTGTGCTCGCCACGTGCGTTCGGCGGACTGACCTGGACCATCACCACATCAGCGCGGATGTGGCTCTGACGAATCAGCCCTGCGAGCTGAGAATAGGGGTAAGGACAGATATCGAGTACGCCCGCGTCCGCCAAAGCACGATTGGCGCCAGCCCCGCAATAGGCTGAAAGGCAGAGGTGATCCGCATGCTCGGGGCGGACGATTCCCGAGTAGCCGATTCCCATGAACGGCCGGGCGCCGCTGAATTCTGCGCGTTGCGCAACCAGCGCCTCGACGAGGGTTTGGGGTTCGGCGGCCGCCTGTCCCCAGATTACGCCGTCGCCAGGCCGAATCCATTCGGCAAGGTCGATCTCACTCGGCGAAACGGCGCGGCCCATCCGGCGATGCTAACATTGGCGCACCGAGGAATCGGAGCAAGAAATGATCGACGCAAAGGCACTCGACGCTCTTTTTCGCACCGCTCGCACGCAGAATGGCTTTTTGGACAAGCCGGTATCCGACGAGCAGTTGCGGCAGGTCTACGATCTGGCGAAATGGGGGCCGACGACTCAGAACAGCCAGCCCATGCGGATAGTCTTCGTCCGCAGCAAGGAGGCCAAAGAGAGGCTCGCGCCGGCGCTCAGCGCGGGCAATCTGGAAAAAACCATGAAGGCTCCGGCGACCGCGATCATCGCCTACGACTCTCTTTTCCACGAGCATTTGCCGCGTACCTTTCCCAACAACCCAGCGGCGAAGAAGAACTACGAAGGTGAAGAGAAGAAGGCACTGGTCGAGCGGACCGCGCTGCGCAACAGTTCGCTGCAGGGTGCTTACTTCATCCTTGCTGCGCGCGCTCTGGGGCTCGATTGCGGCCCGATGTCGGGTTTCGATAACGGCAAAGTGGATGCCGCGTTCTTTCCGGATGGGCGCTTCAAGTCGAATTTTCTCGTGAATCTGGGGTACGGCGATCCGTCGAAAGTCTTCGCACGAAATCCCCGGTTCGAGTTCGACGAAGCATGCAAGATCGTCTAGCGGGCTTGGTATGTTCCCAGTAATCGATACGCATGGGAGCGCGCGTGAGCGCGGCCGCGTCCACGGAGTCGCCGCGAGGCGGCGCGTTGCGCGTTCGGTTGCCACGTACGCGAGGCTGTTCGCGTTCTGCGGAATAGATTGGAGCGATGCGCAGCGCCGTGGTGCGCGTTTTCGCGACGCGATTGAGGCTCTCGGCGGTGAGCTACTGGAGGAAATTGAAGGAATCGCCGAAGGTTCGGGGCGGCAAGTAAACGAGATTCTGGCCCTGAACGCGCGTACCGAGATACTGCCGCCGACGTATCCGGGCGAACCGCACCCGCAATGGCGCGAGCTCGATGCCGGCAACCGCGCCGGTGGTGTTCCGGATTGGGGAGAATGTACGGCGATAGCGGTGCCACGCTCCGCCAGCACGACGGGCGATACGCTTCTGGCTCAGAACTGGGACTGGCTGGGCGCTCAACGCAGCGCGCTGATCGTGTTGCGTGCGCGAGATTCGGATGGGCCGACATACATAACTCTTACCGAAGCGGGCATGTTGGCCAAGATCGGCCTCAACGCGCACGGATTCGGGGTGTGTTTGAATATTCTGCGCTCAAGCGCAGATGGCGAACGCGTCAACACGCCGGTGCATCCGCTGCTCAGAGCATTCCTCCATTGCCATAGCGTGGCCGAGGCGATCGCGATGGCAAGCGCGCTCGACTTCGGCGCGTCGTCGAATGTTCTGTGCGCCGATACATCGGGCGAGGCGGCAAATCTCGAGCTCTCGCCGGCGGGCCTGCAGGTGGTGCGGGGCGAAGGCGGCGCGCTATGCCATACCAACCATTTTCTGTCCACTGACGGCGCATGCGGGCAAATGGCCCTCGCGCCGAGCCTTTCGTCGGTACCGCGCCTGAGGCGAGCGCGGGGGCTGGTCGAAAGCCAGGGCGGGATTGGGGTTGCGGAACTGAAGCGGATTCTGCGCGACGAGAGCGACGGACTGCTATCGATATGCCGCCGTCCCGATCCGTCGCTGCCTGCCGAGGCGCGTATCGAGTCGGTTGCTTCCGTGGTCATGGAATTGGCGGCCGGGCGGATGCACGTCGCCCCCGACGTGCCCTCGCTGGTCGACTATGAAACCTTCGCGCTGGCAGAGTCCATTCCAGCCTAGCGGTCCAGTCCCATGTCGTCGTAGGAACGCGGATCCGAGATCGGCTCGATGTGGCTGATCAGCGAGGCGTTCGGCACCAGGGCGGCAATGCGCGCTTCGACCTCTTCTGCGATCTGGTGCGCGTGCTTGACGGTCCATTCGTCCGGCACCAGCAAGTGAAACGATACGAACCGTCGCGTGCCGGCGTGGCGCGTGCGAACGGCATGGAACGCCACGCCGTAGCGCTTGGTGTACTCTTGCAGGATCTTTGCCACTTCCTCGCGCTCCTTTACGGGGATCGCGGCATCGAGCAGGCCTGCCACCGATCGCTTCATCAGCCGCGTTCCCGTCCATAGGATGTTTATCGCGACCACAAACGCGATCAGCGGGTCGAGCCGCAACCAGCCAGTGAGCGGGACGAGCGCGACCGCGACCAGGACTCCGGCGGAGGTCCAGACGTCGGTCAGGAGATGCCGTGCATCCGCTTCGAGCGTGATGCTGTGATAGCGAGCCCCAGCCCTGAGCAGGATTCGTGCAGTCCAGAAATTTATTGCGGACGCAACGATGGAGATCGCAATGCCCAGCACGGGGGTGTCCAGCGGCCGGGGTGCGATCAACCGCGGCAGCGCGGTGTAGATGATGCCGGCCGCCGCGAGAACAATCATCGCGCCTTCGAATCCGCTCGCGAAATACTCGGCCTTCGAGCGCCCGAACGGATGATCGCTATCCGGCGGCGCGGCCGCGATGCGCAGCATCCACAGGGCAAGCAATGCGGCCACCAGGTTGACCACGGACTCGAGCGCATCGGAGAGCATTCCGACCGACCCGGTCACCAGCCAGGCAAGGGTCTTGAGCGCGATGGTTGCCAGCGCTGCACTGACCGAGAGCCAAGCGTAGCGTGTGAGGGAACCGTCGTTCGCAGTCGGAATCATGGGGCAACGCGCATCGTGCGAGACAGCAAATTATGCTCCGCAGTACGAGCAGGGCAACGACGATTGCTCCGCCACGCCGTGGCCCGCATTATCGCAGAATGGAACTCGATACCCGCAGCCTGATCATCGCCAGCCTGATGGATTCCGCGCTGCTCGGCGCGATCTCGATCCTGTTCGCGGGCACTCAACGAGGTACCCGTGCGATCGGCAGCTGGGGAGCGGCGATGCTCATACTCGCGCTCGGCCAGCTCGGCATCGCGCTGCGCGGTGTCGTCCCCAATCTGATCTCGATTCCGATAGCGAACACGACGATCTTGTGTGCCCTGGTGCTCTCGCTGCGCAGCCTGCGATTGCTTCGCGGCGGTCCGCGCAGCGACCCGTTCGGCTGGATGATCGCACTGTTGCTGTTCGTTCTTCTGCTGATTTTCTCCGAGCTTTCCCCGAATTATCGTGCCCGAGTCCTCCTTATCTCGTCGGCGCTCAGCATATTGTTCGTGCGCATCGCGCTCGAGCTCAGGCACGAGGTGCCGCCCGAATGCAGGAGCTCGTACAGGTTCACCGAATGGGTCATGTGGGCCGTGGCGGCGATGACCATGGCGCGTGCGGCGAGCACCATCGTGGAGCAATCTTCCGATCTGCTCGCACCCGGCGTGCTCCGAAGCTCCACTTTCCTGCTCTACACGGGCTTCACCACCGCGGCGACCCTCGGTGTGATGTGGATCGAGATCCAGCGGCTCGAGCGTGATCTGATCCGCTCGGCGCGCATTGATGCGCTGACCGGCGTGCTCAATCGCGGCAGCTTCCTCGAGGAATTCGGGCGCGAGGTGTCGCGTAGCGAACGCGAAGGCACGCTGTTCAGTCTGGCGATTTTCGATCTCGACAACTTCAAGCGCCTCAACGACCGGTATGGGCATCCGGAGGGCGACCGGGCGCTAAAGAGCGTGGTTGAAACCATGCGCGCCACGATCCGCAGGCACGATCTGCTCGGCCGCTACGGCGGCGAGGAGTTTGCGCTGCTGATGCCAAACACCGGCAAGGAGACGGCGATACGGGTGGCGGAGCGCGTCCGGGGCGAAATCGATCTTGCGGGATTCCGGGTCGGGGGGGAGCGAGTCGGTCTGACCGTGAGCGGAGGCGTGGCGACGTTCCAGCTTGACGGCTTCGACTGGGATTCGCTGCTGATTGCGGCCGACAACGCGCTCTACGCCGCCAAGGAAACCGGTCGCAACCGGATCGTGGCCGCCGGCAGCGAAGCGCCGACTGACGCCGGCTAGGGGCTGGCGCACTCAGATCGAGAGGTATTTGTCCCGAACCTCCTCGTCCTCGGCGAGTGCCTGCATCGTGCCCGTGTAGCGCAGGCGTCCGCGCTCGATGATAAAGACGCGGTCCGCGACGCGTTGCGCGAAATAGAGGTTTTGCTCGCACAAAAGAACGCTCAGGCCCTCGCGCTTTAGTTCGAGCACGGTATTCGCCAGCTGTTCGGCGATGAGCGGCGCGAGGCCTTCCGAGGGTTCGTCCAGCAAGATCGTTTTCGGGCTGCCCATCAAGGTGCGAGCAATGGTGAGCATTTGCTGCTCGCCGCCGGACATCCGGGCACCGGGCCGGTTCCGCATCCGGCCGAGGCTGGGAAACAGCTCGAACACCCGCCGAGGCGTCCATTGCGATGACCTGCCACGGGAGGCCTCGCGGCCGACCTCGAGATTCTGCATGACAGTCAGATCGGAAAAGATGCGGCGATCTTCGGGGACATAGCCGAGTCCGAGGCGAGCGATCTGGAACGGCTGCAGTCGGTCGATGCGACGGCCCTCGAAGCGGATCGCGCCGCTTAGCGTGCGCTGCAGTCCGATGATCGTCTTCAGGCAAGTGGACTTGCCGGCGCCATTGCGCCCGAGCAGCACCGCGACTTCGCCTTCGCGCACGTCCAGCGTGAGCTCGTACAGCACTCGCGCGAGGCCGTAGGCCGCGCTGACCCGTTCTACTTCAAGCATCGGAAAAGCGGGCGCCGAGGTAGACCTCGCGCACGCGAGGGTCGGCCCGCACCATGGAGGGGCTGTCATTGGCGATCAGCTCGCCCTGATAGAGCACCAGGATGCGCTCGGCGTGATGGAAGACCACATCCATGTCGTGCTCGGTAAACAGCACCGCAATGCCCTCGCGACGGGCAAGCTCGCTCGCGAGACGCATCAGCTCGCCGCGCTCTTGCGCTGCCATGCCGGCGGTCGGCTCGTCCATAAGAAGCAGGCGAGGGCGGTTGGCGAGCGCGATCGCCAGCTCAACCCGTTTCAAGTCCCCGTAGGCGAGCACCGCGCATGCGCGCGTCGCCTGATCGAGAACGCCGACTCGCTCTAGTAGCGCATCCGCCTCGTCCGCGTACGCCCGCGCAGCGAGTGACATCAACGAGCGCAGTTTTCGATGATGCGACAGCAATGCCATTTGGACATTTTCGCGCACCGTCATCGAGCCGAAAGTTGCGGTAATCTGAAATGTGCGGCCTACGCCGAGCCTCCATACCTGGCGCGGCTTCAGGCCGGACAGATCGCGTTCCCCAAACTCGATCCGGCCTCGGTCCGGGGAAAGCTGGCCATTGAGCATGTTGAAGCAGGTCGTCTTTCCTGCGCCATTGGGGCCGATCATCGCCAGCCTTTCGCCCGGTGCGACATCGAAGCTGACGTCGTTCACGGCACGCACCGCGCCGTACGATTTCGAAAGGTGCGCGACTCTTAGTATGGGAGCCTTCACGGCGTGTTCCGTTCGGCTGCAAAGCGGTCGCGCAGAAAGCCGGCGATACCACGCGGGAAAGCGAGTACAAGCGCGATGATGACGAGACCGACAACGGCGCGCCAGTACTCCACGCTGCGCGACACCGCGTCCTGAAGCCAGGTGAACAGCGCCGCGCCCCAGACCGGTCCGGTGAGGGTCTGAACCCCGCCGAGCAGGACCATGACGAGACCGTCGACCGAGCGCGGCACGGCCAGGGAGTCCGGCGAAATCGAACCCTTGGAAAAGACGTAGAGTGCGCCTGCGACACCGGCGAACAAGCCCGCGATGACAAAGCCGGCCCATTGCTGCGCGCGTACGTCAATGCCGATCGCATCCGCGCGCAGGGGCGAATCGCGCCCGGCTCGCAATGCGTAGCCAAACGGCGAATAGAGAATGCGCCAAAGCATGACGACGCCTCCTGCGCTGGTAACGAGCGCAAGAAAGTAGTAGGAAGTCCTGGATGCGAGCCACTCGGCAGGCCACACGCCGATCAGGCCGTTGGAGCCGCCGGTCATCGAGTCCCACTGGTAGACGATCGACCAGCTGATCTGAGCAAACGCCAGCGTCAGCATCGCGAGGTAAACGCCGGACAGACGGACACAGAACCAGCCGAAGGCCAGCGCGGCGATGCCGGCGGCGAGCGGCCCCAGCAACAGCGCGAGCTCCATCGGCAATCCGCCGCGGTGCAGCAGCAGACCTGCGCCGTAGGCACCGAGGCCGAAGTACGCCGCATGACCGAAGGACGGCATTCCGCCGGGGCCCATGAGGAAGTGCAGGCTCACGGCGAACAGCGCGAACACGAAGATATCGGTCAGAAGAATGAGCGAGTAGCCATTCGCAAGAGCAGGGAGCAGCGCGAGTACTACGCCCAAGGCGGCCAAGGCGTAAAGGCCACGGCGCGACGGCGGCGCAAGCGGCCGCTCGATTGCCCCGGCGC
>JBAUTD010000610.1:0-16451 GCA_049582045.1 Burkholderiales bacterium | reverse complement strand
ACCGTGAACAGGATGAATCCGGCGCCTTCGAGAAAGCGCGCAAGGAGCAGGGCGGCGAAGCCTCGCGCGGCGGCGCCCAGGAAGCCACCCGCGCACAGGATGGCGAGTCCGGTCAACGCGAGCCGCTTGGGGCCGAAGCGGTCGGCGAGTACGCCGGCCAGCATGCCGGCCAACCCACCGACCACGTTGAACATGGTCGCGACGAATCCCGACTGCACCAGGGTGAGGCCGAGTTCGGCGCGCAGCACCGGCAGCGCAGGCGGGACCTTGCCGATGTAGGCGCCCGCGACCAGACCGCCGGCGAAAACCGCCCAGACGGCCGTCCAACGGGCGGCGGGACGCTCGTGCAAGGGGGTTGCGCTCAGGCCGCCGTGACCGGCAGCTTGAACTCGCGGATGCGCTTCTCCCACTCCGCCGGGCCGCTCTGATGCACCGCGCTGCCGCTTGCATCGACCGCTACGGTCACCGGCATGTCGCGGACTTCGAATTCGTAAATTGCCTCCATGCCGAGGTCTTCGAAGGCGAGCACGCGCGACTTGCGGATCGCCTTGGCAACGAGGTAGGCCGCGCCGCCCACGGCCATCAGGTAAGCGGCCTTGTGCTTGCGGATCGCCTCCACCGCCACCGGGCCGCGCTCGGCTTTGCCGACCATCGCCACCAGGCCGGTCTTGGCGAGCATCATCTCGGTGAACTTGTCCATCCGCGTCGAAGTGGTGGGGCCGGCGGGGCCGACCACCTCGTCGCGCACCGGGTCGACCGGGCCGACGTAGTAGATCACGCGGTTCGTGAAATCGACCGGCAGCTTCTCGCCTTTGGCGAGCATGTCCTGGATGCGCTTGTGCGCGGCGTCGCGCCCGGTGAGCAGCTTGCCCGAGAGCAGCAGGCGCTCGCCCGGCTTCCACGCCGCGACCTCCGCGGGCGTGAGGGCGTCGAGGTTCACCTTCTTTGAGCTCACATCCGGTTTCCAGGTCACGTCCGGCCAGTCGGAGAGCTTGGGCTGCTCGAACTCGGCCGGCCCCGAGCCGTCGAGGACGAAGTGCGCGTGGCGGGTGGCGGCGCAATTCGGGATCATCGCCACCGGCTGGTTGGCGGCGTGCGTCGGGTAGGTCAGGATCTTGACGTCCAGCACGGTCGACAGTCCGCCCAGCCCCTGGGCGCCGATTCCGAGCGCGTTCACCTTGTCGTAGAGCTCGATGCGCAGCGCCTCGAGCTTGTCCTTCGCACCGCGCGCCTTGAGCTCGGCCATGTCGATCGGCGCCATGAGCGACTCCTTGGCCATCACCATGGCCTTTTCGGCGGTGCCGCCGATGCCGATTCCGAGCATCCCGGGCGGGCACCAGCCTGCGCCCATGGTGGGCACGGTCTTCAGGACCCAGTCGACGATCGAGTCGGAAGGGTTGAGCATGGCGAACTTCGATTTTGCCTCGGAGCCTCCGCCTTTGGCCGCGACGTCGACCTCTACCTTGTCGCCGGGCACGACCTGCATGTGGATCACCGCCGGCGTATTGTCGCGCGTGTTGCGCCGCCCGAACGCCGGGTCCTCGAGCACTGAAGCGCGCAGTTTGTTGTCGGGGTTGAGGTATGCGCGCCGCACGCCTTCGTTGATCATGTCTGCGACGCCCATCTTCGCCTCCCAGCGCACGTCCATGCCGATGCGCACAAAAGCGTTCACGATCCCGGTGTCCTGACAGATCGGGCGATGGCCCTCGGCGCACATGCGCGAGTTGGTGAGAATCTGCGCGATCGCATCCTTGGCCGCCGGCGACTGCTCGCGCTCGTAGGCGCGCGCCAGCGCGCGGATGTAGTCGGCGGGGTGGTAATAAGAGATGAATTGCAGCGCGTCGGCGACGCTCTGGATCAGGTCTTCCTGACGGATGGTGGCCATGGCTAGCGGCGAGCGGGCGGTGGGAGAATGAAAGGCGAGCAAATGTAGCATAGCGCCGCGCTGATCCCGCGGCCTTTACACCACATTGATTTGGTGCTTCTATTTCCCCTCAACAAGACGCCATCAAGCCAAGGAGCGGAGCGATGTCGAACATCGAGACGGTATTGCAGGAGACGCGGGTGTTCCCCCCCTCGCCCGAGTTCGTGAAGCAGGCGAACGTGTCGGGCATGCAGGCCTACCGCGCGATGTGCGCCGAGGCGGAGAAGGATTTCGAGGGCTTCTGGAGCAAGCTCGCGAGGGAACACCTGCTGTGGCACAAGCCGTTCAGCAAAACCCTCGACGAATCGAATGCGCCGTTCTTCAAGTGGTTTTACGACGGTGAGCTGAACGCGTCGTACAACTGCCTCGACCGGCACATGAAGACCCAGCCGGACAAGGTGGCAATCATCTTCGAGGCGGACGACGGCAAGGTGACCAAGATCACCTACAAGGCGCTCTATCACGAGGTCTGCCGCTTCGCCAATGCGCTCAAGGCGCAGGGGATCAAGGTCGGAGACCGGGTGCTGGTGTACATGCCGATGTCGATCCAGGTCGTGGTGGCGATGCAGGCCTGCGCCCGCATCGGCGCGACGCACTCGGTCGTGTTCGGCGGCTTCTCGGCCAAGAGCGTGCAGGAGCGGATCGTCGACGCCGGAGCCGTCGCGGTGATCACCGCCGACGGCCAATTCCGTGGCGGCAAGGAAATCCCGCTCAAGCCGGTGGTCGACGAGGCGCTTGCGATGGGCGGCTGCGACAAGATCAGGAGCGTGGTCGTGTACAAGCGCTCGGGCAGTCCGGTCAAGATGCAAGCCGGTCGCGACCTCTGGTGGGAAGATGCGGTCAAGGGGCAGCCGGACAACTGCGACCCGGTGTGGGTCAACGCAGAGCATCCGCTGTTCATCCTCTATACCTCGGGCTCGACCGGCAAGCCGAAGGGCATCCAGCACTCGACCGCCGGCTATCTGCTGTGGTGCATCCTTACCATGAAGTGGGTGTTCGACTACAAGCCGAGCGACGTGTTCTGGTGCACGGCCGACGTCGGCTGGGTCACGGGCCACAGCTACATCACTTACGGGCCGCTCGCGGTCGGTGCGACCGAGGTGATGTTCGAAGGCGTGCCGACCTACCCGGACGCGGGCCGGTTCTGGAAGATCATCCAGGACCACAAGGTGAACGTTTTCTACACCGCCCCGACTGCGATCCGTTCGCTAATCAAAGCGGGGGGCGAATTGCCCAAGAAGTACGACCTGTCGTCGCTGCGCATCCTCGGCACGGTGGGCGAGCCGATCAACCCCGAGGCCTGGATCTGGTACCACGAGACCGTGGGCGGCGGACGCTGCCCCATCGTCGATACCTGGTGGCAGACCGAGACCGGAGGGCACCTGATTTCCCCGCTGCCCGGAGCGACGCCGACCAAGCCAGGGTCCGCGACGCTGCCGCTGCCGGGAATCTTTGCCGACATCGTCGACGAGACCGGTCACCCAGTGGGGCGCGGCAAGGGCGGCATCCTTGTGATAAAGCGCCCCTGGCCTTCGATGCTGCGCACCATCTGGGGCGATCCGGAGCGCTACAAGAAGACCTATTTCCCTCAAGATTTCAAGGGCAAGCTCTATCTTGCGGGCGACGGCGCGAGCACCGATGAAGAGGGATATTTCCGCATCGTCGGACGGATCGACGATGTGTTGAACGTTTCTGGCCACCGCTTGGGGACAATGGAAATCGAGTCGGCGCTGGTGGCGAACTCGAAACTGGTTGCCGAGGCCGCGGTGGTCGGGCGTCCGGATGACCTGACCGGAGAGGCGATCGTGGCGTTCGTGGTGACGAAGGGCCCGCGGCCGCACGGTGAGGAGGCGAAGAAAGTGGCGCAGGAGCTGCGCAACTGGGTGGCGAAGGAGATCGGCCCGATCGCGCGGCCGAAGGAAATCCGCTTCGGCGACAACCTGCCGAAGACGCGCTCGGGAAAGATCATGCGCCGCCTGCTGCGCTCGCTCGCCAAAGGCGAGGAAATCACGCAGGACGTCTCGACGCTCGAGAATCCCGCGATTCTGGATCAACTCAAGCAGGCCACCTGAGCAAACGCACTAGGCTTGCGGCGCCTCGGACGCCATCAGCGCCTTGGCGTCGAGGTCGCGGCGCAGCTCTCTTCGCACTTCCTGCCAGCGGAAGCGCACGGAATTGCGCACGATTTCTTCGTCGAGCTGCTTGAGCTCCTCGACGATCGGGGCGCACTGCACCAGGGTACGAGGGCTCTCGCTGAACGGCGTGGCGTCGTCCGGGACGGCGGCCCAGTCGGCATGCGCGATCCTTGCGCGCAGCTTTTCTGCGCGCTCGCGGTCGTGGCCACCTTCGCTCGCGCCAAGAATGGCCTCGATCGTCGCCCGCATCAGGTAAGTGACCCTTGCACGCTCGGCGCCGCTGCGGCGCGCAACGAGACCGCCCGCGTAAACCGACAGGTCCGACAGGCAGGCAAACCACATCTGCCACTTCGCGATTTCGATCGCCCTTACGAACTCGTCGTTGGCGAAAAGTTGAGGGTAGCGCATCCCGGCACGGGTCCTGAGGTAGCCGTAGAGCGACGTCTGCGTCACATAGCTGGCGCGGGACTCGAGGAAGCGACGCAGCGCATCGCGATCGGTGACCGGCGCTGCGCGTTTCCAGCGGCCCGCGCCGAAGTAGCCGCGTACCGCACGCCAGGCGGCCGCGGGATGTCCGAGGGCCCGCCGCAAGCCCCCAATCTGATTCGCTAAATTGTTGATCCGGCGCAACATTGATAGATCTTGACTTTTCATGCAAGGAATTGGAGCATCCGTCACAGACTGCGGCCGGGCTTGGAGGGAGGCGCGAGCAGGCAGGTGCGCCATCGTAGCCCGGGCGTGGGCAGTGCTATCCATTTATAACGATGATGTACAGAGGGGGAGGATAGTCGATGAGCGCCGATATATCTCAAAAAGAAGTCCATTGGCAGCGCACCAAGGGCCTGATGATCGTGCATCTGGTCATCTGGTTCATTTTTTCCTTCGTGGTGCACTGGTTTGCCCCGCAACTGAACAAGATCTCGTTCATCGGCTTCCCGCTCGGCTTCTATATGGCCGCGCAGGGGTCGTTGATCGTTTTCGTGGTTCAGCTGTTCGTATTCGCGAAGCAGCAGGAAACGATCGATCGCGAATGCGGCATGGCCGAAGACCAATAGGAAAAGGGGGGAGATCTCAATGGCTTTCTTTAACATGAAAGGCGCGTTCGTCGAGAACCTGCCGAAGATCTACGGCCTGTATACCGGCGGCTTCCTTGTCTTTATCGCTCTGATGGCCCTGGGCGAGAAGATGGGCATGGGCGAAGATGCGATCGGCATCGGCTTCGTCGGCTTTACGGTGGTCATCTACGCCCTGATCGGGTACCTGTCGCGAACCATGCAGGTCGATGCCTACTACGTCGCCGGGCGCCAGGTGCCGCCGGTGTTCAACGGCATGGCGACGGCCGCGGACTGGATGTCGGGCGCGTCGTTCGTCGCGATGGCCGGCGGCATTTACATGGCCGGGTATCCGTACCTCGCCTTCGTGGTCGGCTGGACCGGCGGCTACGTGCTGGTGGCGGTGCTGATGGCGCCCTACCTGCGCAAGTTCGGCTGCTATACCGTGCCGGACTTCATTGGCACCCGCTATGGCGGTAACTTTGCCCGCTTCTGCGCCGTGGTGGTGCTGGTCGTCGCTTCGTTCACATACGTGACCGCGCAGATCAACGCGACGGGAACGATCGCCGCGAAAGTGTTCCAGATCCCGTTCCAGTACGGGGTGTGGATCGCGCTGGTCGCCATTCTGCTCTGCGCGATGCTGGGCGGGATGCGTGCGGTGACCTGGACGCAGGTGGCGCAGTACATCGTGCTGATCATCGCGTACCTGGTGCCGGTCTTCTGGATGTCCTCGAAGCAGGGCTTCGGCGTCTTCCCGCAGTTCGAGTACGGAGCTGCGGTCGCGCGGCTGGCGGACGTGGAGACTATTCAAAAGGTGGGCATCTTGAAGCCCGAGCACGCGGTGGCAGGCTTGAGCGCCCTGACCGTCCACCACGCGGCAGCGGCCGATACGGCGCTCGCAGCGTGGAAGTTCGTGACGCTGACGGCCTGCATGATGATGGGCACCGCGTCGCTGCCGCACATCCTGATGCGCTACTTCACCACCCCATCGGTGAGTGCCGCACGGAAGTCGGTGGCATGGTCGCTGCTGTTCATCTTCCTGCTCTACTTCACGGCGCCTGCGCTCGCGACGCTCAGCAAGCTGTCGGTGCTGGATCCGAATGTGGCGACGAGCATCATCGGCAAGTCGATATCGTCGGTGAATGCGCTCGACTGGGTGCAGAAGTGGGGCCACGTCGGAATGCTGAAGATCGTGGACAGCAACAACGACGGGATCCTGCAGATCAACGAGTTCTTCATGCGACCGGACATCGTCGTTCTGGCGACGCCGGAGATGGCGGGGCTGCCCGCAGTGGTCTCAGGCCTGGTTGCCGCGGGCGGTCTTGCCGCGGCGATGTCGACCGCCGACGGCCTACTGCTGGCGATCGCGAACGCGCTGTCGCACGACCTGTACTACAAGATGATCAACCCGAAGGCCGAGACGGCCACCAGGCTGATCGTTGCCCGGGTCCTGTTGTTGTTTATCGGCGCGGCGGGCTCGGCGGTGGCGAGCATGAAGCTGACCGGGATACTGGGGGCGGTCGCCTGGGCGTTCGACTTCGCGATGTCCGGACTGTTCTTCCCGCTTGTGCTCGGCGTATGGTGGAAGCGCGCCAACACTGCGGGCGCGATCGCCGGGATGATCGCCGGCCTCGGGGTCGGCTCGTGGTACCTGTACATGGTCTACACGAAGTCGATGGCGGAGTGGATCGGGATAGATCACCTGCGCTTCGGCATCATCGGGGCCGGGGCGAGCCTGATCGCGATGGTGGCGGTCACGCTGATGACCAGGGAACCGGACGCCGAGACGCAGGCCATGGTCGACGAGGTCCGCATTCCGAAGGGCGCGACCGTTCTGGCGTCGACGCACTAGCGTCAGCGCTCTAAACCGAGCCGGGGCGAGAGTGATTCGCCCCGGCTTTTCTATTGTTGCAACGCCTTAAAATAACGCTCTAATCCTGCTCGAGGAAAGCTGATGACTGAGGCCTTTCCAGTCTGGGTGATCGCAATCGATTACCTTCTGGGCGTGGTCATGTGGACGCTGATCGGCCGCTTCGGAATGGGGATCTTCCTGCCCGAAGACAGCAACTTCTTCTTCATGCGAGCGTTCGTGCGAACGACCGATCCGCTGCTCAAGCTGTTCTCGCCGATCACGCCGTCGTTCCTGGTCCGGCCGCTGGTCCCTCTCTACGTTGCCTGGTTCTTCTTTATGATTCGCTTCTACCTCATGCCTTTGCTGCTCGGCTACACGGTCATGGGCGTGCTGTCATTTCCCCTCGAAGGCGAGATTGCTCGAGGCATTCAGCGCGTTTTCGGGGGGGTGATGCGCTAGTTGCAGGGAGCGCAGGCATGCAACGGAACCGGAACCTTAGGCCCGCGAACCATACCGCGCTCGCTGCGCTGCCCGCGGTCGTGCTCGATCTCGAGACGACCGGCCTCGACGTCACGCGCGAGCGAGTCGTACAAGTCGGTGCGATCGCGATCCTGGGGGCGAAAATTCTCGATCAGCCTCGCCTGAACCAGCTGATCGATCCGGAAATTCCCATTCCACCGCCTGCAAGCCGGATTCACGGGCTGAAGGACGGCGACGTCGCCGGCGCACCGACATTTGCGGCCTTCGCGCCGACGCTGTACGAGAGCCTTTCGGGGCGAGTCGTGATTGGCCACAACGTGGGATTCGATCTCGCCATATTGCGACATGAGGCGGCCCGTGCCGGTATTGCCTGGCACGATCCGCCGGCGCTCGATCTCGTCTTGCTGATCGGCGCGCTCGAGCCTTCCTTGCCCGATCTCGGGCTCGAGACGGTGGCGCGCCTGCTCGGCGTCACAATCGAGGGCCGCCATACCGCGCTCGGCGACTGTATCGCGACGGCCGAGGCCTACGTGCACCTGTTGCCGCGCCTGCGCGAGGCCGACGTGCGGACACTGGGCGAGGCGCTTGCACTTTCCGCGCGCCGCACAGATCTGCTGCTGCGCCAGGCGCAGGCGCGTTGGCATGCGGTTCCGGGCGAGGCGGTGCCCGCGCCGCCGGCCGCGCCGCTGACGCGCATCGACAGCTACATCTTCGAGCGCCGCCTGGCGGACTTGATGAGCTCGCCGCCCGTCGTCGTGAACGTAAACGCGACCCTGCGTGAAGCCGCTCGTACCATGTGCACTCAACGGGTCGGCGCCGTTCTGGTCGGCGCGGCGGGAGAGCCGCCGCAGGGGATACTTACCGAGCGGGATCTCCTGGGTGCGATTGCTCGGCACGAGCGTGACCTCGATACCACGAGCGTCGGCGACGCCATGAGCGCCCCGGTCGAGACAATGGGCGGCGACGAGTTGCTGTATCGCGCGCTGGGACGCATGGACCGCCTGAGAATCCGTCACTTGTGCGTGGTCGACGCGCAAGGGGGCGCGATCGGGATGCTCTCGCAGCGCGACTTGTTGCACCATCGGGCAAGCGCAGCCGATGTGCTGGGCGATGCGCTCGCCGAGGCGCACGAAGCCCCGGCGCTCGCGGCAGCCTACAGCCAGGTGCCGGACGCGGCCTCGCGACTTGTGGCCGAAGGTCTTGGCGGCATAGACGTCGCGCGCGTGGTGTCGAACGAGGTGCGGGGGCTCACCGCGCGGGCTGCGGAAATCGCTCTCGCGCGCCTCGACGCCGAGGGCCGCGGTCCGGCGCCGGCGCCCTGGTGCCTGCTGGTGCTTGGTTCGGGCGGGCGCGGCGAGAGCCTGCTTGGGGCGGACCAGGATAATGCGTTGATCCACTCCGGCGGAGATGCGGACGATCCCTGGTTCGAGGATTTCGGCGCGCGCATCGCCACGCTGCTGGACGAGGCGGGTCTTCCGCGATGCAACGGTGGCGTCATGGCCGCGAACCGCGAATGGCGCGGCACGATGCAGAACTGGCGCGCGCGGGTGGATTCTTGGTTGCGCCGCGCGCGACACGAGGACCTCATGCATGTCGACATATTCTTCGACCTGGCGCCGGTCGCGGGGGAGGCGAGTTTCGCGCGCACTTTGCACGCTGACGCAGTCGCCGCCGCATCGCATACGCCGCCGTTCACCAACCTGCTTGCCGAATGGGTTTCTACGCTCAGACCGCCACTCGGGCTCTTCGGCATGCTGAGGACCGTCGACGGCCGGATCGACCTGAAGCGAGGCGGCCTGCTGCCGCTGGTAGGCATCGCGCGCGCGCTCGCGCTCCGCGCCGGTTCTTCGGCGCGTTCGACTCCCGATCGAATCCGGGACGCCGCGACGGCGGGACGGCTGGCCGGGAGCGATGCATCCGCGCTGATCGAGATGCATGCGGACTTGCTCGATTTCGTGTTGCGCCAGCAGTTGCGGGACCTTGAGGATGGGGTGCGGCCGTCGAGTCGCGTCACATTGAGCCGGCTCGACAGGGAGGAAACCCGCCGCCTGCGCGCGCAGCTCCGGCGGCTGGACGAGATTCTGGGCGGACTGGGCAGCGCGATCGCCGGCTAGCGCGTGGGGCTCTGCTAAAATTCCGGGCGTCCGTACAACGGAGAGATGGCCGAGCGGTCGAAGGCGCACGCCTGGAAAGTGTGTATGCGTGATGAGCGCATCGAGGGTTCGAATCCCTCTCTCTCCGCCAAAGACACGACGAACACTTTGCGTGCGACGCGCTTGCGCAAGGGGTTTGGGGCATAATGGCCGTGTAGAAAGCAATGGGCTACGGCGGGCCTCCCCGCATTGCAGCCCGGTGAATCTGGTCAGGTCCGGAAGGAAGCAGCCACAGCTGGTCACTGCAAGTGCCGGGGTTCAGGCTCGCCACCAATCGTCCCTGCCCGGGCTGGGTGCCCGGGCAGGGCCGCCTGATAAAATGAATCCATGAGCTATCAAGTACTTGCCCGCAAATGGCGGCCCCGCGATTTCGCCAGCCTGGTCGGGCAGGAACACGTGGTGCGGGCCCTGAGACACGCGCTGGAGCACCAGCGATTGCACCATGCCTACCTGTTTACCGGCACGCGCGGCGTAGGCAAGACCACGCTGGCGCGAATCCTCGCCAAGTGCCTCAACTGCGAGAGCGGCGTCACGTCCGAGCCGTGCGGCAAGTGCAGCGCCTGCGTGGAGATCGACGCGGGGCGTTTCGTCGACCTGCTCGAGGTGGACGCGGCGACCAACACTCGGGTCGACGAGATGCGGCAGCTCCTCGACACCGCTCAATACGCTCCGACCCGGGGGCGCTACAAGGTGTACGTGATCGACGAAGTGCACATGCTTTCGAATTCGGCCTTCAACGCGATGCTCAAGACGCTGGAGGAACCGCCGGAACACCTCAAATTCATCTTGGCCACGACGGATCCCCAGAAGATCCCGGTGACGGTGCTGAGCCGCTGCCTGCAGTTCAATCTCAAACAGATGCCGCGCAGCGCGATTGCGGCTCATCTGGAGCGGTTGCTCGAGGCGGAGGGCCTCGTGTTCGAGGCCTCTGCGCTGCCATTGATCGGGCGCGCCGCGGCGGGGAGCATGCGCGACGCTCTTTCTCTGCTGGATCAGGCTATCGCGCACGGCGCGGGCAAGGTGACAGGGGCGGACGTGCGGGAAATGCTGGGTGCCATCGATGAAACCTACCTGCTAAGCCTGTTGGAGGCGGTTTCCCAGAACAACGCATCGGAGATGATGTCGATCGCGGGCGAAATGCAGGCGCGCAGCCTGTCATTCGATACCGCGCTCGCGGACCTTGCCGGCGTGCTGTTGCGAGTCGCGCTCGCGCAGAGCGTGCCTGGCGTGCTCGATGCGGATCTGCCGGAGCGCGAGCGGATCCTGGCCCTAGCCACGCGAATCGACCCCGAAATCGTGCAGCTGCAGTACGAGATCGCGCTGCAGGGGCGGGAGGATCTATCGCTAGCGCCCGATGAGCATGCGGGCTTCGTAATGACGCTGCTGCGCATGCTCGCTTTCCGACCAGAGGGTTTGGCGACCCTGAAGATTTCGAGCGCAGATGCGGGTGCGGCATCCGTCCCGCGCGCCAAGCCGACGGCCGGGGCGGCCGCTGACGTGGCCGGAGAGGCGCCGAAAGCGGAGGGATTCTGGCTGGAATTGGTGGGAAAGCTGCAAGTGACGGGCGCGGCCCGCGAGCTCGCGCGAAATGCGGAGCTGGCGCGGCACGATGGCATGGTATTCGAGCTTGTGGTGCCGAAGCCGAAAGCCTATCTGGCGGAGAAGTCGTACCAGGACAAACTCAGAGCGTCGCTCGAACAGCACTTCGGCGCACGCGCGACGGTGAAAGTTGCAATCGGCGAAGTGAAAGGCCTCTCGGCGGCGGCCATCGAGGCGGGCGAACGCGAGGTCAGGCACGCGGAAGCGACGCGCGCAGTCGAAGGTGATCCGTTCGTTCGCGATCTGGTCCAACTCTGCGATGCGAAGGTCGTGGATTCGTCGATCAGAGCGACTCCAAAGAACTAGGGAACGCGGCCCCCGACGAGCCGCAATGCAGGAGAGCGCAATGCGAGGAAACATCGGCCAGCTCATGAAGCAGGCGCAAATGATGCAGGAGAACATGCGCCGCATGCAGGAGCAGCTTGCGAGCGTAGAGGTTGAAGGTCAGTCCGGCGCCGGTATGGTGAAGGTGGTGATGACATGCAAGCACGATGTGAAGCGTGTCGCGATCGATCCTTCCCTGGTGGGCGATGACAAGGAAATGCTTGAAGACCTGGTGGCCGCGGCGTTCAACGATGCAGCGCGTAGAGTGGACGAGACGGTGGCAGAGAAGATGAGCGGCATGACCACCGGTCTCGGACTGCCGCCGGGGTTCAAACTCCCGTTCTAGATTGAAACCCTGTGGCCAAGGAACCAGTTCCAACGGCGAGGGGGGTCGAGCGGTTGGTCGAGGCGCTGCGCGTATTGCCGGGAGTCGGGCCACGGTCGGCCCAGCGCATGGCCTATTACCTGCTGCAGCACGATCGCGCCGGCGCGGATATGCTGTCGCAGGCCCTGGCGGCCGCACTTGCGAGCGTGCGACATTGTGCGCGATGCAACAATTTTACCGAGGACGAGGTGTGCAGCCTCTGTCGCTCACCGCGGCGCGATCCTTCGCTGCTGTGCGTGGTTGAAACGCCCGCAGACCTTGCGATGGTAGAGCAGACGCTGAGCTATTCGGGCATGTACTTCGTGCTGATGGGGCGCCTTTCGCCGCTCGACGGCGTCGGTGCGCGCGATATCGGGCTCGACCGGTTGCTTGCGCGCGCCAGTGACGGCGATGTGCAGGAAGTCATCCTGGCGACGAACTTCACCAACGAGGGCGAGGCGACCGCGCACTACATCGCCGAAATGCTGAGGTCGCGCAACATCAAGGCGAGTCGTATCGCGCGTGGCGTCCCCTTGGGCGGCGAACTCGAGTACGTGGACGTCGGAACCATCTCCCAGGCCATACTCGATCGGCGAGGACTGTAGCCAGGGTTGCCTGCGCGAACGGCTTGAAGGCGGCGGCGGACGCATGTGAGAATCGCGCTCCAAGGTGCAAGTCCAGAAAACCGATCACCCCAGGGGGAGGAAGCTCATGAAAGCCGTCATCCGTTCGGCCCTAATCGCCGTGTCGCTTGCGGGAGTGGCGCTCTGCGCCCAAGCCCAGAGCAAGCTGGAGAAGCCCGACGTTCACATAGCGGTTGGAGGCAAGGCCGCGTTCTATTACCTGCCGCTCACCATCGCAGAGCAACTCGGCTACTTCAAGGACGAAGGCCTGAATCTCAAGATTAGTGACTTCAAAGGCGGTTCGGCCGCGCTCAGGGCCGTGGTCGGCGGCAGCGCCGATGTCGTCTCTGGCGCGTACGAGCACACGATCAACCTGCAAAGCAAGAAACAGGTCTTCCAGGCGTTCGCCTTGGAAGGGCGGCTGCCCCAGATTGTTCTGGGCGTTGCGACTTCGAAGGCGGCGAGCTTCCATTCCTTCAAGGATCTGAAGGGGATGAAGATCGGGGTCACCGCGCCGGGCTCGAGCACCAACAATCTGGTCAAGCAACTGCTGATCAAGGCCGGATTGGATCCAAACAACGACGTCGCGATTGTCGGCGTCGGAACCGGTGCGACCGCCGTGGCGGCGATCAAGAGCGGTGAAATCGATGCACTTTCCAACGTCGACCCGGTGATGACCAAGCTGGAGCGCGAAGGCGCGATCAAGGTGGTCGCTGATACGCGTACACTGAAGGGCACCAAGGAGATCTGGGGTGCGCCACTGCCGGCGGGCTGCCTGTATGCGCCGATCGAGTTCGTGCAGAAGAATCCGCATACGGTGCAAGCGCTGACCAATGCCATCGTCCGCGCCGACAAGTGGATTTCGAAGGCCAGCGCGGCGGACGTTGCCAAGGTCGTGCCGGAAGCGTATTTGCTGGGCGATCGAGAGTTGTATATGTCTACGTTCGATAACGTGAAGGAGGCGATTTCGCCCGACGGCATGATCTCGCCCGCCGGCGCCAAGGCGACTCTGGCAGCTCTACGAAATTTCGTGCCGTCGGTGAAGGCGTCGGATATAGATCTATCCAAGACCTACACCAACCGGTTCGCGAAGAAGGCGAACGCGAAATACAAGTGACCCCGGCTCTCGCGCTCGAGCGTATTACGTGCACGTTTGCCGCGCGCGAGGACCGGAGCAGGCGATACACCGCGGTAAAGGATACGACGCTCGTTGTCGCGGCGGGCGAGTTCGTCTCGGTCGTTGGACCGACCGGATGCGGAAAGTCGACCCTGCTGAACGTCGCAGCGGGGCTGCTGGAGCCATCTGCGGGGAGCGTGACGGTCAACGGTGAGCCGCTCGCCGGCATCAATCGTCACGCGGGCTACCTGTTTCAGGCCGATGCGCTAATGCCATGGCGCAATGCGCTGGACAACGTGGTCGCCGGCCTCGAGTTTCGCGGGCTGCCCCGAGTTCAGGCGCTGGCCAAGGGGAACGAGTGGCTCAAGCGCGTCGGCCTATCGGGATTCGGAGATCGCTATCCGCATCAGCTATCGGGCGGAATGCGCAAGCGGGTGGCGCTCGCGCAAACGCTCGTCTTGGGCCCGCAGATTTTGCTCATGGACGAGCCGTTTTCCGCGCTCGACATTCAAACGCGACAACTGATGGAGAATGAACTGCTCGAGCTATGGTCCGCGGACAGGAAGTCGGTGGTATTCATCACTCACGATCTCGAAGAGGCGATCGCGTTGTCCGATCGCGTGATCGTTCTTTCGGCGGGACCTGAAACTCACCCAATTGGCGAGTTCGCAATTGATCTGCCGCGCCCCCGGGACGTGTCGGAGATCAGGCTCACACCGCATTTCATCGAGTTGCACGGCGAGATCTGGCATCGCATGAAGAGCGAGGTACTGAAGGGCTATGCGCAGCAGCAAAAATGAGCTCGGAAGGCGACCGCCAGCGAAGCTCGGAGCTCGCAGGCTGAGGGCGTATCAGCTGCTGCTCGCGGTGGCTCTATTGGTGGTGTGGCATGTGGCGACCAGTCCGACGCTGCTTCCGCCGATCTATTTCGACGACCCGAACAAGGCAGCGTTCTTCTTCGGCGAACCGCTCAAGGCCGCGGTACGGATCTGGCAATGGTTCGCTTCGGGAACTATCTATCGGCACCTGTGGGTGACGCTGATAGAGACTCTGCTCGCGTTCGCCATCGGAACCGTGTCCGGGGTACTGGTCGGAATCTGGTTGGCGTTGGCGCCAACGGCATCGGCGGTCTTTGATCCCTACATCAAGGCGGCCAATGCCATGCCACGGGTGATTCTGGCCCCCGTGTTCTTCGTCTGGTTCGGGCTTGGCATCGCGTCGAAGGTTGCCCTTGGGGTGACGCTGGTGTTTTTTATAGTGTTTTTCAACGTTTACCAGGGGGTGCGGGAGGTTAGCCCGGTCGTGCTCTCAAGCGCGCGGATGCTTGGGGCGTCGCCGCGTCAGCTGCTTCGTTTCGTCTATCTCCCGTCGGCGATGAGCTGGGTGTTCGCGAGCCTGCACAATTCGGTCGGCCTGGCGTTCGTGGGCGCTGTGGTCGGCGAATACCTGGGATCGTCCGAGGGGGTCGGCTACCTTATCCAGCAGGCGGAGGGGGTGTTCGATATTAATACCGTGGTGGCAGGGATCGTCGTTCTTACTGCGTTCGCCCTGGCGCTGGACGGTATCGTCTCGCTCGTCGAGCGCCGACTGATGGTCTGGCAGCCGAGGAGTGGAGATACGGAGCGGCTTTAGGTGTCGTGCCGCTCGCGCGGCAGAAAATATTTTCGGAAGTTTATTGACACTGATTCTCCGAGGTCGCTATAATCTTTGTCTCACTCGGGCGCGGGGTGGAGCAGTCTGGCAGCTCGTCGGGCTCATAACCCGAAGGTCAGAGGTTCAAATCCTCTCCCCGCAACCAGCTTCACCAACGCCCTCGGGCGTTCGCTCTTTAAAAATTCGCAGCCGATAGGTGTGGGCGCTTGAATGGAAGGCGCCGAACATCCGGTTCATTGGATGTCGGTCGAACCATCTAGTGCTCGCATCACAGTAAACTCCGTTTACTTTGAGCGAGATGTTGGCGCAGCCCAAGTGGCTGCGCCGGCGACCCGGCAGAAATGCCGGAACCAGTATTGAACTGAAGAGTTTGATCCTGGCTCAGATTGAACGCTGGCGGCATGCCTTACACATGCAAGTCGAACGGCAGCACGGGGGCAACCCTGGTGGCGAGTGGCGAACGGGTGAGTAATGCATCGGAACGTGTCCTGTCGTGGGGGATAACCAGTCGAAAGACTGGCTAATACCGCATGAGATCGAGAGATGAAAGCGGGGGACCGCAAGGCCTCGCGCGATAGGAGCGGCCGATGCCGGATTAGCTAGTTGGCGGGGTAAAAGCCCACCAAGGCTACGATCCGTAGCTGGTTTGAGAGAACGACCAGCCACACTGGGACTGAGACACGGCCCAGACTCCTACGGGAGGCAGCAGTGGGGAATTTTGGACAATGGGCGCAAGCCTGATCCAGCCATGCCGCGTGTGTGAAGAAGGCCTTCGGGTTGTAAAGCACTTTCGGCCGGAACGAAATCGCGCGGGTGAATATCCAGCGTGGATGACGGTACCGGAAGAAGAAGCACCGGCTAACTACGTGCCAGCAGCCGCGGTAATACGTAGGGTGCGAGCGTTAATCGGAATTACTGGGCGTAAAGGGTGCGCAGGCGGCTTCGCATGTCAGATGTGAAATCCCCGAGCTTAACTTGGGAATTGCATTTGAAACTACGAGGCTGGAGTGCGGCAGAGGGAGGTGGAATTCCACGTGTAGCGGTGAAATGCGTAGAGATGTGGAGGAACACCGATGGCGAAGGCAGCCTCCTGGGCCGACACTGACGCTCATGCACGAAAGCGTGGGGAGCAAACAGGATTAGATACCCTGGTAGTCCACGCCCTAAACGATGTC
>JBAUTD010000609.1:0-2770 GCA_049582045.1 Burkholderiales bacterium | reverse complement strand
GCGCTGGAAGCCGCGCGCGCGGCGCAGAAGCCGCCGCAGGCGCAGGAAGGCGCGCCGCCGCGCACCCTGCTCTACGTCGAAGACAATCCGGCCAACCTGGAGCTGGTCGAGCAACTCGTCGCGCGCCGTGCCGACTTGCGCATGATGAGCGCCACGGACGCCGAGCAGGGCATCGACCTCGCGCGCAGCTTCCTGCCCGAAGTGATTCTGATGGACATCAACCTGCCCGGCCTGAACGGGATCGAAGCGATGCAGATCCTGCGCGCCGACCCCTCCACGGCGCATATCCCGATCATCGCGCTCAGCGCCAACGCGGTGCCGCGCGACGTCGAGAAGGGCCTCGAGTCCGGCTTCTTCAGCTATCTCACCAAACCCATCAAGGTGGAGCGGTTCATGGACGCGCTGGACATCGCGCTGCGGTCCGCACGGGTCACACCCGAGCGCGGCGCCGCAAAGGCAGCGGCCGAATGATCGGCGAGAGAGAGATCCTCGACGCCGGCATCCTCATCGCAGACGATCAGGAGGCCAACGTCAGCCTGCTCGAGCGCCTGCTGCGCGATGCCGGCTACACGCATGTTGCCTCGACCATGGATCCGAACGAGGTCTGGACCCTGCATCGCAAGAACCGCTACGACCTGATCCTGCTCGACCTTCAGATGCCCGGCATGGACGGCTTCCAGGTCATGGAAGCCCTCAAGACGAACGAGGCGGACGCCTATCTTCCGGTGCTCGTGATTACCGCCCAACCCGGCCACAAGCTGCGCGCATTGCAGGCCGGTGCAAGGGATTTCATCAGCAAGCCGTTCGATCTGGTAGAAGTGAAGACGCGCGTGCGCAACATGCTGGAAGTGCGGCTGCTTTACAAGGCGCTGGAACGTTACAACGCGGCGCTGGAACAGACGGTCGCCGAACGCACCGCCGAGTTGCGCGCCAGCGAAGCGCGCTATCGCGCCCTGACCGAACTGGCTGCCGACTGGTACTGGGAGCAGGACGAGGACGGCAACTTCACCAAGGTGTCCGGTCCGGTGCTGGAGATGCTGGGCATCCGGGTGGATGCCCTGGCCGGCGACGCGGGCCGCGCCCAGGTCGAGGGCTGGAACGCGGCGCAGAGGAAGGCCCTGCAAGCGCACATCGCGGCGCGCGAGCCGTTCCTGGATTTCGTCTTCGACCGGGTCAATGCGGACGGCTCGGCGCAGAGGTTTCAGGTCAGCGGGGAGCCGATGTTCAATATCTCCTGCCGCTTCATCGGCTACCGCGGCATCGGCGTCGAGCTCTCGGCGAAGTAACAGGACGCAGGGTTTCGATCGCTCGCCATGGCATCCGCACACAATCCCAGCCAGAACTATCTGCTCGCCGCTTTGCCCGAGGCGGATTTCGCGCGCCTCGCGCCGCACCTCGTGCTGGTCGAGTTGCCGCTCGGCGAAGTTCTCTATGGCCCCGGCGCCCGCATGCAGCACGCGTTCTTCCCCACCAGCGCAATCGTCTCGCTGCACTACGTTACGGAGTCCGGCGCATCCGCCGAGACCGCGGGGGTAGGCAACGAGGGAGTGGTCGGCATTGCGCTGTTCATGGGCGGGGACAGCACGCCGAGCTCGGCCGTGGTGCAGACCGCGGGCCACGCCTATCGCCTGGATGGGCGCCTACTGAAGCAGGAGTTCACGCGCGGCGGCCTCGTGCAGCGCCTGTTGCTGCGCTACACCCAGGCGCTTATCACGCAGATGATCCAGACCGCGGCCTGCAACCGGCATCATTCGGTCGAACAGCAGCTGTGCCGCTGGCTGCTGCTGACCCTCGATCGAGGACCCTCGCGCGAGATCGTCATGACGCAGGAGCTGGTCGCGAGCATGCTCGGCGTGCGCCGGGAAGGAATAACGGAAGCGGCCGGAGCCCTTCAGCGCGCCGGCGTCATTCGCTATCGGCGCGGACACATCTCGGTGCTCGAGCGCGCCGGGCTCGAGGCCCGCGCCTGCGAGTGCTACGCGGTGGTCAGGAAGGAGCTGGGCCGCCTGCTGTCCGACGTACGTTACCGGCAGGACGTCTCCACCCTGGTCGACTGACCCTGCCGCGGCGGACCGGCCGGCACGGAGTCGTCAGACCGGACTTCGTCCGCTGATCACTCTGAGCAGGACGATTACGATCGCGACGACCAGCAGAACGTGGATGAATCCACCCATGGTGTAGGAAGAAACGAGTCCCACCGCCCACAGGATGATGAGCACGACGGCGATTGTATAGAGCACGGCATCTCCTTGGCGCAACGGATAGCTGCGTCGAAACCGCATCATCCGCGAGGACTCCCAGAGTTTCCGTGCGTCGGCGCACATACGGCCCAGGACAAACAAATAAATGCGGCCGTATGTGCGCTGGCGCGCCGACCGCCGGCGGCCACGAGCCGATGCTGCATCAATCGACCGGTCGGTATCTTTCCGCTTTTGCTGACGGTCAGACGAACGGAAGCAACAAGGCGGATCTACTAAAAGTCATTCAACGAGAGACACCATGAAAACCTCATTTAGCAGAAAACAACTGGGCCTTGCGGCAGCGTGCGCGCTGGCGCTCGGCATCATGTCGGGCGCGGCAAGCGCGGATACCATGGCGCCGGCCGATCAGAGGGCAGTCGTCAGCGGTCCGGCGGGGCTGGTCTGGATGGACGGCTCCGGCAATTGCTGGCATAGCGATTTCGGCCCGCCGCCCCTGCCGGGTACCCCCTGCGGACCGCAGCCGGTGGCGCAGTACGTCGCCCCCGCGCCGGCCCCGGCCCCAGTGGCGC
>JBAUTD010000608.1:0-2441 GCA_049582045.1 Burkholderiales bacterium | reverse complement strand
CGCGCCGGTCGAGCGCCTGCGCTTCGCGTTCGCCTCGTGCCAGCAGTACGAGCAGGGCTACTACGGCGCCTGGCGCCACGCGGTGCGCGACGACCCCGAGCTGGTGGTGTTCCTCGGCGATTACATCTACGAGTCGTCCTGGGGTCGCCGCCACGTGCGAAAGCACAACCCGGGCGAGCCCTACACGCTCGAGGAGTACCGCATGCGCTACGCGTGCTACAAGAGCGATCCCGACCTGCAGGCGGCGCACGCCGCCTGCGCCTGGCTCGCCACCTGGGACGATCACGAAGTCGACAACGACTACGCCGACGACCGCGGCGGCGATGGCATGACGGGCGCGCGCTTTCTCGCGCGCCGCGCGGCGGCCTATCGCGCCTATTACGAGCACATGCCGTTGCCGGCGCGCATGCGGCCCGACGGCCCGCACATGCGCATTTATACCCAGTTCGGCTGGGGTGCGCTCGCGCGCTTTTACCTGCTCGACGATCGCCAGTACCGCGCCCACCAGGTCTGCCCGCGCTACTCGGGCGGCAGCAACGTGGTCGACGTGCGCGAGTGCCCGGCGCTCGCCGATCCGGAGCGCAGCCTGCTCGGCGCCGCGCAGGAAGCCTGGCTCGCACGCGCCTTCGGCGATTCGCGCGCGGGCTGGAACATCATCGCGCAGCAGACCCTCATGGCGCGCTTCGGCGTGGGCAGCGGCGGCGCGCGGCGCTACTGGACCGACGGCTGGGACGGCTACCCGGCGGCGCGCAAGCGGCTCTTGAGCTCGATGCAATCCAACAAGCTGCAAAACCCCGTCGTCATCGGCGGCGACGTGCACCACCACGCGGTGGCCGATCTGAAGCTCGATTTCGACGACGCTGCCTCGCCGGTGCTGGCGAGCGAGTTCTGCGGAACTTCGATCACTTCGCAGGCGCGCTCGCAGCGGCAGCTCGACGCCGCGCGCGCGGATAACCCGCACGTCAAGCTCGCGGACGGACGCTACCGGGGCTATGTGCGCATGGAAATCGGTCGCAAGCGGCTGCAAGCCGACCTGCGCGCGATGGATAGCGTGACCGAACGCGACGCCGCCTGCGGCACGCTCGCCAGCTTCGCGGTCGAGGACGGCCGCGCCGGGCCGCAGCGGGCCTAGACGCTAGCGGCAGCGCAGGTTGGCGCCCGGATCCTCGAGCGGCCTGGTGCAATCCTGCTCGCGCACCGTACGGCTCTCCAGAAGCGCGGGGGGCTTCGTGGGCTCGCCGCTCGAGCCGTACATCGCCCCCAGCGCGCCGATCGCGATGACCGCTCCCACCACCGAGCCGCTCTGGACGTCGATGCCCAGGTAGGTTCCGCTCGCCGACCCCGCGCCGACCGCGACTTGCGTATGCGAGGCGCAGCCGGCGGCCAGCGCACAGAGTAGGATCGCAACATGGCGCATGCTGCCGATTCTAGACGTTTGACCCACGTCAAAGAAGACAATCCGGGGCGGCGCAAGATATTTGCACAATCCTTTTGAATGCGGGAGAACGTCATGTCCTACAAGACGATCCTGGTGCACCTCGACGCGGGCAAAGGCATCGATTCGCGCCTCGACATCGCGTTCTCGCTGGCGCAGAAATATGACGCGCACCTGGTCGGCCTGCACGCGCTCAGCGTGGCGCCGCTGCCGGGCTGGGCGATCGCCGAGGCGGGCGAGTTCATCGAGAAGGCCCAGGCGAAGGCGCGCACCGACCTCGCGCAGGCGGGGCGCAAGGCCTGGGATGCCGCGGTACAGCGCTCCAACTGCTCCAAGTGCGAATGGCGCAGCTCGAGCGCCGACGCGCTGGACGCCGTGACGCTGCACGCGCGCTACGCCGACCTGGTGGTGATCGGTCAGGACGACGGCAGCGGCGCCAGCGGCCTGGCGCGGGATTTCGCGCAGCATCTGCTGCTCGCCGCCGGGCGCCCGGTGCTGATGGTGCCCTACGCGCGCGACAAGCGCGCGCTCGGCAACAAGGTGCTGGTGGCCTGGAACGCGAGCCAGGAGGCCACGCGCGCGCTCACCGACGCGCTGCCGCTGCTGCAGAGCGCCAAGCAGGTTCAGGTCGCCGCATTCAACGTCGGCAAGAAGGGCGGCATGCACGGCGAGGTGCCCGGCGCCGACATCGGCCTGTATCTGTCGCGCCACGGCGTGAAGGTGACCGTGTCGCAGTTCCAGGCCAACGACGTCGACGTGGGAAATCAGCTCTTGTCGCGCGCCGCCGACCTCGATTCGGACCTGATCGTGATGGGCGCCTACGGCCACTCGCGCATGTCGGAGCTTATCCTGGGCGGCGTGACCCGCACCCTGCTCGAGTCGATGACCGTTCCGGTCCTGATGTCGCACTAGGCGGCCGAAGCGGCGCGCCTTAGGCGGTCGCGAACCGCCGCCCACGCGTGATCCTCCGGCGGCTGCTCGGCGAGGATCTGCGCGCAGCCCGCCG
>JBAUTD010000607.1:0-1813 GCA_049582045.1 Burkholderiales bacterium | reverse complement strand
GCGCCCCAGCCGTGCGCGATGCCCGCGACCGCTTCGTCGCGGCGCGCCTCGCGCTCGGCGATCAGGCCCTGGATCATGGTCACCGGCACGAACAACGCGAGCGCGAGCAGCGCGATGACGGCGGGCTTGGCGGTGATCAAGGCCTTCATGGCTTCCCCCTGGATCGGTCGGGACAAGCGTGCCCGGGCAATCTGACAAAGCCGGGGCGGATCGGGCCAGGGTGCGGGCTACAGGTGGCGATCCGATTTCGGCGCGGCAGAGTATTCCGGGGCCGAGGGCCGCTGCGTCGCGTTACGCCGCCGACGCGTTCGGATTCACGATACCCAGGTCGTCGTTCCCCGGTCCAGAAGATACCGGCCCAGGGTGTCCTTGCCGATCCGATGCAGCAAGCCTCGGCCGAATCGAGGCCCCGTCTGCCAGTTGATCGCTACGGCCGAGAGGTCGTCGGCAAAGCAGAACCATCCTTGGAACAAGTCGTAGAACATGGCGTCGACTTTCGGCGGATGCGGCGCATCGCGGTGCCTGATCCGGCACGCGCGCACGATATCCGGCGCGATGTGCCAGGCGGCGATCGCCTTGCCTTTATCGCGCACCTGCCCGGTCCAGTTCGTCTGCTCGATGTACCCGTACCTGGGCGGCCTTTCGGTGCCGGGACTCCAGGATCCCTGCAGGTGCTCTCGCAGAGCGCGCTGGAACTCGCTCAGGACAAGTTCGAGAAGCTCGGGGGCGGGCGTCATCTCGCGATCGGCGCAGGCGCGCTCAGCCGTCCGTAAACTTGTTCTTCTTGGGCCACTTCGGCTTGAACCACTTGGGGTCCTTCAGGTCGCGCTCGTAGTCTTCCCGGTCGCCGAAGCCCAGAAGCTTCAGTTGCACGAACAAGGGTGAAGCGTTCTCCGGATCGCGGTGAAGACTGACGCCCCAGATCGCGAGGATCACGAATGCCGGCCAGGCGTGCGGGGGGCGCCAGCGCTGGAAGTAGGCGATCTTCCGGTCTTCGGGCATCGCCTGGCGCTTCCACCACGCCCACCAGTACTCCATGTAGTGCTCGCCGCCGCCCATCCGCCATCCGATGCTGCAGGGATGCCCATCGAACGCGACCCACGGCGGAGGCAGCGCGCCGTGCTTCGCCTCGAGCCTGGCAATCCTCTCCTGTATCGGCAAGTTCATCGATCCCTGATCCTGGGCTCCCGATCGGAAAGGTACGCCTCGCGCCGGGTACGGGGAAACCCCCGGTATGGGGGAGGAAGCCCAGGCTTCGCACCAATTGCAGCATGCCCGGCGTGTAATACTGTCTTCGGGCTCTTTCCTACGGTCAGCCGGAACATATGTACCCCGCATCGCACGCGGCCGCGCATCCGGATCGCGCGGCCGTGATCATGGCGAGCACCGGCGCGGTCCTGACCTACGCCGGGCTCGAGGCGCGCAGCAATCGGCTGGCGCATTACTTTCGCGCGCAGGGGCTGGCGCGGCTCGAGCACTGCGCGATCTTCATGGAGAACAACGACCGCTACGTCGAGTGCTGCGCGGCCGGGGGGCGGGCGGGGCTGTACTACACCTGCGTCAACTCGTACCTCAAGGCGGACGAGCTCGCGTACATCCTGAACAACAGCGAATCGCGGGTGCTGATCACTTCGCGCGCGAGGCTCGAGGTGGCGCGCGAGGCGCTCGCGCAGTGCCCGAGGGTCGCCAAGTGCCTCGTGGTCGGCGGCGGGCCGGATCCGGATGCGCGCTTCGAGGATTTCGAGACGGCGCTCACCGGGCTGCCGGACACGCCGATCGCGGACGAATGGCTCGGGACCGCGATGCTGTATTC
>JBAUTD010000606.1:0-1745 GCA_049582045.1 Burkholderiales bacterium | reverse complement strand
GTCCCAGCTCACGCCGAGCTGCGGGTCGGGCAAGAGGCCGGCGGCGAAGGCCTGCGCGCGCGCCACGCCGAGCCGGTCGCGCGCGATCTTCAGCTGCGGGTTGTTGGCCACCGCCAGCATCGCCACCTCGTCGATGTCCAGGCCATCGCGCGGGTCGAAGCGGTGGGTGCGCAGCGCGGGCAGCGGCATGCGCGACGCGTCGACCTCGATGTGCGCGACGTCGCGTGCCATGCGCGGCGCCGTCTCGAGAGGTTCCGGACGGTAGGTGGCGCACCCCGCCAGCGCGGCGAGCACAGCCGCCCCGAGCATCAGGGGACTGGCCCTGGTCATTCGATCTTCTCCGCTGGGTCGAGGTGGCCCCATTCTGGGGCGCGGAGAATTAAGGCAGCCTTAAGCCTACCAGCGCCGCTTCAGCCCGACTTCGAACGAATTCGGCAGTATCTAGAGGAAGAAAGGCGACGACCTCTTGTGCGCGTAATACCCCGCTGCGCTGCCGAGCGCAAACCCGGCCAGCACATCGGTCTGCCAGTGCGCCTGGGATTTCATGCGCGCGATCCCGTCGTAAAGGGGCAGCACCTCGAGCGCGTAGGTCCCCGGGTGGTCGGCGCCGTACTCGAGCACGAAGGGCGTGATCGCGGCGCTGATGAAGGTCACTTCGCCGCTCGGGAAGCTGTAGTGGCCCTTGCCCTGGAACCACTTGTTCGGATCGTCGATCTGGCCGGGGCGGGCGCGGGTGAAGACCTCTTTCGCCGCGGTGGCCGCGGCGGCCCCGAGCACCGACGCGTCGAGCGCTTGCCAATAGGTGCGGCCGAGGCGACTGTCGCCGCCTTCCCATAGCGCACCGCCGACCACGCCGACCAGGGCCAGGTCCTGCAGCAGAAGCTGGTCGTGGCGCGACCAGATGCCGCTCTGATCGAAACCGATGCGGTGGTCGATGCCGAGCGGCCCGCCCGCCGCGTGAGCGAGCGCCGCATGGCACAGGCCGAGGGCGAGCGCCAGCCGGGTTTTGGGTTTCATACGGCGCCTGTCCGGCGTTGATCGTGCGCCAGACTACATGCCGAATTGGTTCTCATGTTGACGCTGCCTTCAGGTCTCGCATCCGGCATACTTGCCGCCCTCATGACCGGCCGTGCCATCGTCCTGTTGTCGCTCGCGGCGCTCGCCAGCGCCGCCGGGCTGCGCGTCACCGACCCGCTGCTCGCGCTAATTTCGTCCGAGTTTCGCGTCACGCCCGGCGCCGCGTCGGCGGTGATCACCGGCTTCGCGTTCGCCTACGGCCTGCTGCAGCTGGTGCACGGCCCGATCGGCGACAGGATCGGCAAGTACCGCGTCGTGACGGCGGCGACCGCGCTCTCGGCGATCGGCACCTTCGCCTGCGCGGCCGCGCCTTCGCTCGGCTGGCTGATCGCGGCGCGCTTCGTCTCCGGCGCGACGGTCGGCGCGCTGATCCCGGTCTCGATGGCCTGGATCGGCGACGTCGTGCCCTACGAGCGCCGCCAGCCGGTGCTGGCGCGCTTCCTGATCGGACAAATCACCGGCGTTGCGCTCGGCGCCACCGCCGGCGGCGTGCTGGGCGAGGTCTTCGGCTGGCGCAGCGTGTTCGTGGTGCTGGGGGTGCTCTATCTCGCAATCGCCGCGCTGCTCGCGCTCGAGCTGCGCGGCAACCCGCTCACGCACAAGCGCGGCGCCGCAGCGGTCTCGGTGCCCGACGCCTTCCGCCGCATGCGGGGGCTGCTGGGCCGGAC
>JBAUTD010000605.1:0-1748 GCA_049582045.1 Burkholderiales bacterium | reverse complement strand
GCCGCGGGCTCGGTGACCGCGGGCAGGTCGCCGCGCCAGGCGGCGGTCCAGAAGCCGGCCACCAGCGCGAGCAGCATCGCGCCGACGATCCATACGCTGGTGCGAATGCCTTCGGCCGGCGCGCCCTCCTTGTAGCCGTCGACCATCGCACGCGCGAGGTTCTCCTTGTGGGCGAGGCTGCCGGCGATCACGCCGGCGATGTGCACGCAGGCGACGCCGAGCATGACGTTGCCCGCCACCTGGTGGACTTCCTTGACCCACTTCCAGCCCTGCGGGCCGTTCAGGGTGAGGAAGCCGAGCGCGCCGGTGAGCGCGCCGAGCGCGAGCAGGAGGTAGATCGCCCAGCTCCCGGCCGGGTTGTGCCCGACGTGGTGTTCCGGCCGGCGCTCGAGGAGCGAGCGCAGGTAGGCCAGCGCGCGCGGGGGGCCGTAGGCGAACGAGGAAAAGCGCGCATAGCGCGTGCCGGCGAAGCCCCACAGCAGGCGGAACGCGACCAGCCCGAGCACCGTATAGCCGAAAGTGACGTGGAAGGTGAGCCAGTCGTCCTCGGAGCTGAGATAGGCCGCGAGGAAGGAAAGCGCGAACAGCCAGTGAAAGGCGCGCGTCGGCAGGTCCCAGACGAGGATTCTCATTTTCGGCTCGGAGACCTTCAGGCCGCGAGCGCCTGCAGCAGCTGCGGGAACACCTTGGGCGTCGCGGCGGCGATGTCGCCCGAGCGCATGTAGCCCTGGTCGCCCGAGAGGTCGCCGACCAGCCCGCCGGCTTCCTGGATCAGCAACGCGCCGGCCGCCATGTCCCACGGCGACAGCCCCATTTCCCAGAACGCATCGAGCCGCCCGGCGGCGACGTAGGCCAGGTCGAGCGCCGCGGAGCCGGCGCGCCGCACGCCGGCGCACGAGCTCATCACGGTGCGCAGCTGGCGCAGGTAGGGATCGACGCGCGAAAGCTCCTTGAACGGAAAGCCGGTGCCGACCAGCGCGTCATCCAGCTTCGCGCAGCGCGTGACGCGCAGGCGCCGGTCGTTCAGGAACGCGCCGCGCCCCTTGGAGGCGGTGAACAGCTCGTTCTTGCCGGGGTCGTAGACCACCGCGTGAGCGAGCGCGCCGCGGTGCTCGATGCCGATCGAGACGCAGTACTGAGGGAAGCCGTGGATGAAGTTCGTGGTGCCGTCGAGCGGATCGATGATCCAGCGGTAGTCTGCTTTCGGCCCGCCCAGGTTCTCGCCGGATTCCTCGGCCAGGATCGCGTGGCCGGGGTAGGCGGCGCGTATCACGCCGATCGCGGCCTCCTCGGCGCCCTTGTCGACCTGGGTGACGAAGTCGTTGGCGCGCTTGGATCTGACGTCGAGGATCGCGCCGTCGAGCGTGGCGCGGTTGATGACCGAGCCGGCGCGGCGCGCCGCCTTGATCGCGATGGAGAGAATCGGGTGCATGGGAGGGCGCATTTTAGCGCGGGTACACTGCGCGCATGCCGAATCTGCTCGAAAGCGTGCGAATCGTGCTCTGCCGTCCGAGCCATCCGGGCAACATCGGCTCGGCGGCGCGCGCGATGAAGACCATGGGGCTCGCGGACCTGCGCCTGGTCGCGCCGCAGCGCTATCCGGCGCCCGAGGCGGAGTGGCTCGCGACCGGCGCGATCGACGTCCTTCAGGCGGCGCGCGTGCACGCGGCGCTCGGCGAGGCGCTCGGCGATTGCGTCGCGGCCTACGCGTTTAGCGCGCGGCCGCGCGAATGGTCGCCGCGCTCGTT
>JBAUTD010000604.1:0-4070 GCA_049582045.1 Burkholderiales bacterium | reverse complement strand
GGTCGGGGTGGCGCGCAGGATCGGCTTCTTCAGCGGCCTGGCGCTGATTTACTTCGTGATGCAGACTCACTACGACTACCTGTCGCAGCACATGTTCTACATCCATCGCCTGCAGCACCTGGTGCTGCACCACACGGGGCCTTTCCTGATCGCGCTCTCGCAGCCGCAGGCGGTGATCGCGCGCGGCCTGCCGCAGCGCCTGCACGACAGGGTGCTCGCGCCGGCCTGGCGCCATCCGCTCGTACAGGGCGTCTACCGCCTGCTGCAGAACTGGTTCGTCGCCCCGGTCCTGTTCGTCGGCCTGATCTACCTTTGGCTGACGCCCGAGATCCACTTCTACGCCATGCTGAACGGACCGCTGTACCACGTCATGAACTGGAGCATGCTGCTCGACGGGCTGCTGTTCTGGTTCCTGATGCTCGATCCGCGCTCGAAGGCGCAGGGCGCGCTGCTCGGCCTCGGGCCGCGCATCGGCGTGCTGCTGGTGGCCGCGGTGCCGCAGCTGCTGATCGGGGCGGACATCGCGCTCGCCACCCACGACCTGTTCAACGTCTACGGCGTGTGCGGGCGCGCCTGGGCGATCGACCCTCTCGAGGACCAGCAGCTCGGTGGGCTGATCACCTGGATTCCGGCCGGAATGATGCACGTGATCGGCACTCTGGTCGTGCTGTCGTACTGGATGCGCAGCAGATGAGTACGCGCCGGCGCGCATGGCTGGTCGCGCTCGCGCTGCTGCTCGCGTCCTGCGGCGGCGGCGGGCCGTGGCAGCTGAAGGACATCAAGGGCGTGGTGCCGGACCTCGCGTTCAACCTCGCCGACGACTCGGGACGCAAGGTGAGCGCGGCGGACTACCGCGGCGAGGTGGTGCTGCTGTTCTTCGGCTACACGAACTGCCCGGACGTCTGCCCGACGACGCTGATCAAGCTCTCGGGGGCGCTCAAGCGCATGGGCGAGGCGGCGCAGGGCGTGCGGGTGCTGTTCGTCACGGTCGATCCCAAGCGCGACACGCTCGAGGTGCTGCACCGTTACGTGCGCGCGTTCGGCACGCGCATCGCCGGCCTGCGCGGCAGCCAGGCCGAGCTGCACGCGCTCGCCAAGCGCTACCGCATCAGCTACAGCTACGGTGAGCCGGACGCGAGCGGCGACTACGTGGTGACCCACAGCAGCGCGGTTTTCGTGTTCGACGCCGCGGGCAGGGCGCGCCTGATGGTCCTGCCCGACACAGGCGAGAAGGCGATCGCGGAGGACCTTGCGCGCCTGCTCGCCGAGCGGAGGGGATAGAATCGCCGCCATGGCCGCCGGGATGAGCACGAGCAAGCGCGGCACGCCTCGCTCCGATGCGCTGGTGCTGTTCGGCGTGACCGGCGATCTCGCGCACAAGATGATCTTTCCGGCGCTGTACGCGATGGCCAAGCGCGGCGCGCTCAGGGTGCCGGTGGTCGGAGTCGCCTCATCGAAGTGGAGCCTGGCGCAACTGCGCAAGCGCGCGACCGACAGCATCAGGCAAGCCGGCAGGATCGACGACCGGGAAGCGCTGGGACAGCTGCTTTCCCGGCTGCGCTATGTCGCCGGCGACTACAACGACCCCGGCACGTTCCGTGCGCTCAGGAAGGCGCTGGGCGGGGCGCGGCGTCCCGCGCACTACCTCGCCATCCCGCCCGCGCTGTTCGCCACCGTCATCAAGGGGCTCGGCGCCGCGGGCCTGGCCGAGCAGGCGCGCGTCATCGTCGAGAAGCCGTTCGGGCGCGACCTGGCGTCGGCGCGGGAGCTCAACCGCGTGGCGCGCGCGGCCTTTCCGGAAGACTCGATCTTCCGCATCGATCACTTCCTGGCGAAGGAGGCGATCATGAACATCCTGTATTTCCGCTTCGCCAATTCGTTCCTGGAGCCGATCTGGAACCGCAACTATGTCGCCAGCGTCCAGGTCACCCTGTCCGAGGATTTCGGTGTCGGCAGCCGGGGCGCGTTCTACGAGACCGCCGGCTGCCTGCGCGACGTGGTGCAGAACCATCTGTTCCAGATCGTCGCACTGCTCGCCATGGAGCCGCCGAGCTACAGGGGATTCGGGGCCGTGCACGGCGAGACGGCGGACGTGTTCCAGGCCATGCGCCCGCTCAAGCCCGGCGACCTGGTGCGCGGTCAGTATGCCGGCTACCGCAGGGAGCGCGGCGTGGCGAGGCGCTCCGACGTCGAGACTTTCTGCGCCCTTCGGCTCTGGATCGACTCCTGGCGCTGGCAGGGCGTGCCGTGGTACCTGCGCTCGGGCAAGTGCCTTGCCGCGACGGCGGCCGAAGTGGTGGTTGAGCTCAAGCCGCCGCCGCAGCGGCTGTTCGCCGACTCGGCGCCGCCGACCGGGCTGGCCAACTATCTGCGCTTTCGCCTCTCACCCAGCTCCGCGGTCGCGCTCGCGGCCCGGGTCAAGCGCGCGGGCAAGGACTTCGTCGGCGATCAGCGCGAGCTCTACCTGCTCGACGAGCAGCCGCAGCAGGAAGCGCCGTACGAGCGGCTGCTGGGCGACGCGATGGCCGGCAACGGAGCACTGTTCACCCGCGAGGACGCGGTCGAGGCCGCCTGGGCCGTGGTCGACCCGGTGCTGAAGAATCATCACCGGGTTCATCCCTACCGGCGCGGAAGCTGGGGCCCCGCGGCGGCGCAGGCGCTGATCTCGGCCGATGGGCGCTGGCACAACCCGGGACTGGACGGCGCCGGTCGCTCCTGAGGCGCGTCGATGAAGCCGAACCCCCTTGCAGGCGAGCCGGCCACCGCGGCGCCGCTGGTCGACGTACCCAGGCTCGTCACGGCGTACTACACCGGCGTTCCCGACCCCTCCGTCCCGGCGCAGCGGATCGCTTTCGGCACCTCGGGGCATCGCGGCTCGGCGCTCCAGAACTCCTTCAACGAGCGGCACGTGCTGGCCGTCGCGCAGGCCATCTGCGATTACCGCAAGCGGCGGAACATAAGCGGGCCGCTGTTCCTCGGCATCGACACGCACGCGCTGTCGGTCCCGGCCTGCGCCAGCGCGCTCGAAGTGCTGGCCGCCAACGCTGTCGAAGTCATGCTCGCGGACAAGGACGAATACACGCCGACGCCCGCGATTTCGCACGCCATTCTCTGCTACAACCGCGCGCGCAGCGAAGGCCTGGCCGACGGCATCGTGATCACGCCTTCGCACAATCCGCCCGAGGATGGCGGCTTCAAGTACAACCCGCCCAACGGCGGGCCGGCGGACAAGGACGTCACGGCCTGGATCGAAGCGCGGGCCAACACCTTGCTCGAAAGCGGCCTGCAGGGCGTCACGCGGATCGCGCACGCGAAGGCGCTGCGCGCCGCCACCACGCATCGGCACGATTTTCTGGCGGCATACGTGGCCGACCTCGGCAGCATCCTCGACATGGATGCGATCCGCGGCGCGAACATCCGCCTGGGGGTCGACCCCCTCGGCGGCGCGGGGGTTCGCTACTGGGGACCGATCGCCGAGCGCTACGGCCTGAATCTAAGCGTCGTGAACGAGGAGGTCGATCCGACCTTCCGCTTCATGACGCTCGATTGGGACGGACGCGTCCGCATGGATCCGTCCTCGCCCTATGCGATGAAGGGCCTGATCGAGCTCAAGGATCGATTCGACGTCGCCTTTGCCTGCGACACCGACCACGACCGGCACGGGATCGTGACCCGCAGCGCGGGCCTGCTCTCGCCGAACCAGTATCTCGCGGCGGCCGTGCACTACCTGTTCCGCCATCGCCCGCGATGGAGCCGCTCGGCGGCGGTCGGCAAGACGCTGGTCAGCAGCCAGATGATCGACCGCGTCGCGGCCAAGCTCGGCCGCAGACTCTACGAGGTTCCGGTCGGCTTCAAGTGGTTCGTCGACGGGCTGCTCGACGGTTCGCTCGGTTTCGGCGGCGAGGAAAGCGCCGGCGCCTCGTTTCTGCGCGCGGACGGCAGCGTGTGGACGACGGACAAGGACGGCATCGTCCCGGCGTTGCTCGCCGCGGAGATCACGGCGCGCGAGGGCCGCGATCCGGGCGAGATCTACGCCGAGCTGGCGCGCGAGTGCGGCCAGCCCGTGTTCG
>JBAUTD010000603.1:0-2002 GCA_049582045.1 Burkholderiales bacterium | reverse complement strand
GGCCTGGGTGCTCGGCCTGGTGCGCCAGGAGAGCCGCTTCGCCGTCGATGCGCGCTCGGACGCGGGCGCGCGCGGCCTGATGCAGCTGATGCCGCGCACCGCGCGCTGGGTCGCGCGCAAGATCGGGCTGGTTCAGTATCAGGCGGGCGACGTGGCCGAAGTGGAGACCAACGTCACGCTCGGCACCGGCTACCTGAAGATGGTGCTGGACGACCTCGGGCACGAGGTGCTCGCCTCGGCCGCATACAACGCCGGCCCGCGCCGGGCGCAGCGCTGGCGCGATGCGAAGCCGCTCGAAGGCGCGATCTACATCGAGACCATCCCGTTCGGCGAAACGCGTCGCTATGTGAAGAAGGTGATGGCGAACGCGGTGGTCTACGCTGCGCTGCTGGGCGAGCCGCATAGCTCGCTGCATGCGCGGCTCGGCGTGATATCGCCCGCGGTTCCGGGCGATGGCGAAGACGACACGCTTCCCTGACCGTTCCGATAAGGCCATGCGCTACGAAGACATCCTCGTTCTGGGCGGCAGCGGCTTCTTCGGCCGCCACCTGGTCGCCGCGCTCGCCGCGCGCGGGGTACGCGTCACCGTCCCGTCGCGCCGACGCGAGCGCGCCAAGCACCTGCTGCTGCTGCCCACAGTCGACGTCGTCGAGTGCGACGTCAACCGGCGCGAAGCGCTCTCCGCGCTGGTGGCCGGGCGCGACGCGGTGGTCAACCTTGTCGGAATCCTGCACGGGCGCCGCGGCCGTGCGGACGAGCGCGGGCCGAACGACTACGGGCCCGACTTCGCGCGCGCGCACGTCGAGCTGCCGCAGGCGGTGGTCGCGGCCTGCCGCGAGCACGGTGTGCGGCGAGTGCTGCACATGAGCGCGCTCGGCGCGTCGATCGGCGCGCCCTCCGAGTACCTGCGCTCCAAGGCCGTCGGCGAGCAGGCGGTGCTCGCGGCGGCGGATCTCGACGCAACGGTGTTCCGGCCCTCGGTGATCTTCGGCCCCGAGGACTCGTTCCTCAACTTGTTCGCGACGCTTGCCCGGTTGATGCCCGTGCTGCTGCTCGCCTGTCCGCAGGCGCGCTTCCAGCCGGTCTACGTGCGCGACGTGGCTCGGGTGATGGTACACGCGCTGGGAGAGAGCAAGTCGGTCGGCCAGGCCTACGACCTGTGCGGGCCGGAGGTCTATACGCTGCGCGAGCTGGTCGAGACCGTTTGCCGGCTCACCGGCCGCCGCCGCCCGGTGCTCGGGCTGCCCGACTCGCTGGCGTACCTGCAGGCGCTGCTGCTCGAGCTCGCGCCCGGCGAGCCCCTGATGACGCGCGACAACCTGCGCTCGATGCAGGTTCCAAGCGTATGCGACTGCAGCCTGCCGTTCGGCTTCGCGCCGCAGGAGCTCGAGGCGCTGGCGCCCGCCTGGCTCGCGCCGAACGGCCCGCGGCAGCGCTACCCCGTGTTCCGCTGGCGCGCGCGCAGATGAGCGCTTTGGTCCTGGTCGTCGGCAACAAGAACTACTCGTCCTGGTCGTTGCGGCCGTGGCTGGCGATGAAGGTGCTCGGCCTGGAGTTCGAGGAGCGGCGCGTCTCGCTCTATGTCCCGGGCGCCAAGGAGATGCTGCTCGGCCACTCGCCGGCGGGCAAGGTTCCGATCCTGATCGACGGCGAGCGCAAAGTCTGGGACTCGCTCGCCATCCTCGAATACCTGGCCGAGAGCTACCCCTCGCTTTGGCCCGCGCCGCCGGCGGCGCGCGCGCTGGCGCGCTCGATCAGCGCCGAGATGCACTCGGGCTTCGCCGCGCTGCGCCAGCACATGAGCATGAACATCCGCAAGCGCTACCCGGGAAAGGGGCGCACGCCCGAGTCGCTCGCGGACGTCGCGCGCATCGTGGCGATGTGGAGCGACTGCCGCGCGCGATTCGGCGCCGCGGGCCCGTTCCTGTTCGGGGCATTCAGCGCGGCCGATGCGATGTACGCGCCGGTGGTGCTGCGCTTTCGCACCTACGCGGTCGAGCTG
>JBAUTD010000602.1:0-11791 GCA_049582045.1 Burkholderiales bacterium | reverse complement strand
CTTGCCGGCCACCCCGCTGCGCAGAAACACGGCCACCAGCTCCGCGTCGGACAGCCGCGCCGGGCCGAGCGACAGCAGCCGCTCGCGCGGCCTCTCGGCCGCAGGCCAGTCTGTGATCGCCATGCGTCCCCCCTTGAATTCACCTAGAATCCCCTTCCATCCAACGCCTTGGCGACCGGATCGATGACAACGATCAAGGGAAAAAGAATTCTTCTGGGCATGACCGGCGGCATCGCGGCTTTCAAGTCGGCCGAGCTCGCGCGCATCCTGGCGAGGGCCGGAGTCGACTTGCGCGTGGCTATGACCGAGGCAGCAACGCGTTTCATTACTCCTGTCACGATGCAGGCCCTGTCGGGTCAGGCGGTCTGGACCGACCTGTGGGACGCCCGAGTCCCGGACAACATGGGGCATATCGAATTGTCGCGCGACCGCGACCTGATCCTGATCGCGCCGGCGAGCGCCGATTTCATGGCCAAGCTGGCGCACGGCCTGGCCGACGATCTGCTCTCGGCGCTGGCGCTGGCCCGGCGCTGCCCCCTGATGGTGGCGCCGGCGATGAACGTCGAGATGTGGGACAACCCGGCTACGCAGCGCAACGTGCTCACCCTGCGCGACGACGGGGTCGCGTTCGCGGGTCCGGCCGCGGGCGACCAGGCCTGCGGCGAGTCCGGCATGGGGCGCATGCTCGAGGCGCAGCAGATTGCCGAGGAAGTCGAGGCGCTGTTCCAGCCCAAGGTGCTTGCGGGCAAGCGAGTGCTGGTCACCGCGGGACCGACCGAAGAGCCGATCGACCCAGTGCGCGTGATCACCAACCGGAGTTCCGGCAAGATGGGTTACGCGGTGGCGCGTGCGGCGCGCGAGGCCGGGGCCGAGGTCACGCTGGTCAGCGGTCCGGTCGCGCTGCCCGCGCCGACCGGCGTGGCACGCGTGAGCGTGCGCACGGCACGAGAAATGTTCGACGCGGTGAAGGCCGCGGTGGGCGGATGCGATGTCTTCGTCTCGGTGGCCGCGGTAGCCGACTACAGGGCGAAGCTCGCCGCACCGAACAAGATAAAGAAGGACTCCGGCCGCGGCAGGACGCTCGAGCTTGCGGAAAATCCGGACATTCTGGCCTGGGTCGCCGCGCGGCCGTCCCCGCCGCTATGTGTGGGGTTCGCCGCCGAGAGCGAGAACCTCGCGCGCAACGCGCGCGCCAAGCGCAGCAAGAAGAAGCTGCCGCTGCTGGCGGCGAACCTCGCCCAGCAGGCGCTGGGCGCCGACGAGAACGAGATCACGCTTTTCGACGAGCGTGGCGAGCACCCGCTCGGACGGGGCCCCAAGATCGACCTGGCGCGAAAGCTGATGCTGCACCTCGCGGGCATGGGCGCCGGCCGCAAGCGGGGTTAGCGACATGCGCCACAAGCTCGAGCTGAAGATCCTCGACCCGAGGATCAGGCACGACATGCCGCACTACGCGACACCCGGAGCGGCGGGGCTGGACCTGCGCGCCTGCATCGACTTGCCTCTGACGCTCGCGCCGGGCGACAGCGAGCTGGTGCCCTCGGGCATCGCGATCCATCTGGACGATCCGGGCCTGGCGGCGGTGGTGCTACCGCGCTCGGGGCTGGGCGCCAGGCACGGCATCGTGCTGGGCAACCTTGTCGGCCTGATCGACTCGGACTACCAGGGCCAGGTGCTGGTTTCGGTCTGGAACCGCAGCCGGGAATCGTTCACCATCCAGCCGATGGATCGCATCGCGCAGCTGGTGGTCGTACCGGTGGTGCAGGTCGAGCTGCACGTGGTGCAGGAGTTCGCCGCGTCGGAGCGCGGCGCGGGCGGCTTCGGCAGCACCGGCCGGGGCTAGCCTCAGACTACCGCGGCCGGCTCTTCCTCGAAGGTCAGGTGGATCGTCTCGGCGTCATCGACGTCGATCGTCACCTTGCCGCCGTGCACCAGCCTGCCGAACAGCAGTTCGTCGGCGAGCGCTCGCCTGATCGTGTCCTGGATCAGGCGCGCCATCGGCCGGGCGCCCATCAGCGGATCGAAGCCCTTCTTGGCCAGGTGCTCCTTGAGCTTCTGAGTGAAGATCGGCTCGACCTTCTTCTCCTGCAGCTGTTCCTCGAGCTGCATCAGGAACTTGTCCACCACGCGCAGAATGATTTCGCTGTCGAGCGAGCGGAACGAGATGGTGGCGTCCAGCCGATTGCGGAACTCGGGCGTGAACATACGCTTGATCGCTTCCATCTCGTCGCCGGCCTGCTTTGCGAGCGTGAAACCCATCGAGTTCTTCGACAGCTGCTCGGCGCCCGCATTGGTCGTCATGACGATCACCACGTTGCGGAAGTCCGCCTTGCGGCCGTTGTTGTCGGTAAGCGTGCCGTGGTCCATTACCTGCAGCAAGATATTGAAGATATCCGGGTGAGCCTTCTCGATCTCGTCCAGCAGCAGCACCGAATAGGGCTTCTTGGTGATCTGCTCCGTCAGCAGACCGCCCTGCTCGAAGCCGACGTAGCCCGGCGGCGCGCCGATCAGGCGCGAGACCGCGTGGCGCTCCATGTACTCGGACATGTCGAAGCGGATCAGCTCGATACCCATGCAATACGCGAGCTGGCGCGCGACTTCGGTCTTGCCGACCCCGGTCGGGCCCGAGAACAGGAAGCAGCCGATCGGCTTCTGCGGATTTCCGAGTCCCGAGCGCGCCATCTTGATCGCGCTGGCGAGCGCGTCGATCGCCTTGTCCTGGCCGAACACGACCGCTTTCAGGTCGCGGTCCAGCTTGGCTAGCGCGCTGCGGTCGTCCGTCGACACCGACCGCGGCGGGATGCGCGCGATTTTGGCGATGATGTCCTCGATCTCGGCCTTGCCGATGATCTTCTTCTGCTTGCTCTTGGGCGCGATACGCTGTGCCGCGCCCGCCTCGTCGATCACGTCGATCGCCTTGTCCGGCAGGTGACGGTCGTTGATGTAGCGCGCCGAAAGCTCCGCTGCCGTGCTTAGCGCGTTGGCGGTGTACTTGACGCTGTGGTGCGCCTCGAAGCGCGTCTTCAGCCCCTTCAGGATCTCGACCGTTTCCTCGATCGAAGGCTCGTTGACGTCGATCTTCTGGAAGCGCCGCGACAGCGCATGGTCCTTCTCGAATACGCCTCGGTACTCGTTGTAGGTCGTGGCGCCGATGCACTTCAGCTGTCCGGTCGACAGCACCGGCTTGAGCAGGTTCGAGGCGTCGAGCGTGCCGCCCGAGGCCGCGCCGGCACCGATGACGGTGTGGATCTCGTCGATGAACAGCACCGCGTTCGGGTTGTCGACCAGCTGCTTCAACACCGCCTTGAGGCGCTGCTCGAAATCGCCGCGGTACTTGGTCCCGGCGAGCAGCGCGCCCATGTCGAGCGCATAGACCGTGCACTTGGCCAGCAGCTCCGGAACGCTGCCCTCGACGATGCGGCGCGCGAGCCCTTCCGCGATCGCGGTCTTGCCCACTCCCGCCTCGCCCACCAGCAGGGGATTGTTCTTGCGCCGCCGGCAAAGCGTCTGGATGACGCGCTCGAGTTCCCTGTCGCGGCCGATCAGCGGGTCGATCTTGCCCGCGAGCGCCTGCGCGTTCAGGTTCTGGGTGTAGTTGTCTAGCGGGCTGTTGGCGGTCTCGGCCTGCCCTTCCTGCTCGGCTTCCTGCTCGCCCTTGCCGGAATGCGGCTGGGGCGTCTTGGTGATGCCGTGCGAGATGTAATTGACCACGTCCAGGCGGGTGATTCCCTGCTGCTGCAGGAAGTACACCGCGTGGGAGTCCTTTTCGCCGAAGATCGCCACAAGCACGTTGGCGCCGGTGACTTCCTTCTTGCCCGAGGACTGAACGTGCAGGATGGCGCGCTGGATGACGCGCTGGAAGCCCAGCGTGGGCTGGGTGTCGACTTCGCGGTCGGCGGCGATGCGCGGCGTCTGCTCCGCGATGTGCTGAGTGAGGTTCTTGCGCAGCTCGTCGATGTTGGCGCCGCAGGCGCGCAGCACCTCCGCCGCGGTGGGGTTGTCGAGCAGGGCGAGGAGCAGGTGTTCGACGGTGATGAACTCGTGGCGCTTCTGGCGCGCCTCGACGAACGCCATGTGAAGACTGACTTCGAGCTCCTGGGCAATCATCCTACGTTTCCTCCATCACGCACTGCAGCGGGTGCTGGTGCTTGCGCGAGTACGCGGCCACCTGCTGCACCTTCGTCGTGGCCACATCGCGAGGATACACCCCGCAGACCCCAATGCCTTCGCGGTGAACCTTGAGCATTACCTGGGTCGCCCGTTCCCGCGTCATGCTGAAGAACTTCTGCAACACCAGCACGACGAACTCCATCGGCGTGTAGTCGTCGTTCAGCAGCATGACCTTGAACATCGGCGGCGGCTTGAGCTTGCTCTTGCGCGCCTCCAGTACGCTATCGTCTCTGAACTGCGTCGCCATGCCGCCCGTTTGCTATACGCCCTCGAGCTCAATGAGATCAGACATCCTTTTCGCTTGCCCGTTCCCGCTCCGCGTGACGTGATGAGTTGCTTCCTTTACCCAAGACTCTCGCGGCTATCCTAATCAATGTGTCCGGGCGGCGCAATGCGATCACGGCGGTGGTTGCGGCAGAGTTGGCGAACGGGGTGCAGCGGCGGCGCCCCGGGCGCCCCTTGACGGCACTGGGCGGGGGGGGGTAAAACGCGAACCGTGTTTGATTTCAGGCTGTCTGTTTCGCCATCGAGAGGGCGGCGGGGTCGTGAAGTTCAGGCATCCCGGGTATTCCCGCGGTAATCCTCAAAACCAGTTGGAAAGGAAGGCTCATGGCGACAGGCACCGTTAAGTGGTTCAACGACGCGAAGGGCTACGGGTTCATCACGCCGGATGACGGCAGCGAAGACCTGTTTGCGCATTTCTCCGCGATCAACATGTCGGGATTCAAGACCCTGAAGGAAGGCCAGAAGGTTTCCTTCGACGTGGTCCAGGGCCCGAAGGGAAAACAGGCCTCGAACATCCAGAAGGCCTAGCCAGTCAGTCGTACAGAATTGAAAAAGGCCGCCCGAGGGCGGCCTTTTTGTTTGCCCTTTCAGTCCGCTACATGCGCTCGATCAGCGCCTGCCCGAAGCCCGAGCAGGAAACCTGCTTGGCGCCCTGCATTTGGCGCGCGAAGTCGTAGGTCACCACCTTGTCGCCGATCGCGGCCTCGATCGACTTGACGATCGCGTCCGCGGCCTCGGTCCATCCCATGTGGCGCAGCATCATCTCGGCCGAGAGGATCTCGGAACCCGGATTCACGTAGTCCTTGCCCGCGTACTTCGGCGCTGTGCCATGGGTGGCCTCGAACATCGCCACCGAGTCCGACATGTTGGCCCCTGGCGCGATGCCAATGCCGCCCACTTCGGCGGCGAGGCCATCGGAGATGTAGTCGCCGTTCAGGTTGCAGGTCGCGAGCACGTCGTACTCCGCCGGCCGCAGAAGCACCTGCTGCAGCATCGCGTCCATGATGACGTCCTTGACGACGATGTCCGGGCCTCCAGTCGGATTCTTGAAGCTGTGCCAGGGACCGCCGTCGATCGGCTTGGCGCCGAACTCCCTGACGGCCAGCTTGTAGCCCCAGTCACGGAATCCGCCCTCGGTGAACTTCTGGATGTTGCCCTTGTGGACCAGGGTCACCGACCTGCGCTTATTGTCGATGGCGTATTGGTACGCGCGGCGGATGAGCCGCTCCGAGCCTTCGACTGATATCGGCTTGATGCCGATCGCCGCCGAATTGGGGAAGCGGATCTTCGTCACTTTCATTTCCTTGATCAGAAAGTCGATGACCTTCTTCGCCTCGGGCGAGTTCGCCGGCCACTCGATGCCGGCGTAAATGTCCTCCGAGTTCTCGCGGAAGATCACCATGTCAACTTTATCGGGCTCCTTGAGCGGGCTGGGCACGCCCTTGAACCAGCGCACCGGGCGCAGGCAGACGTAGAGATCGAGCTCCTGGCGCAGCGCGACGTTGATCGAGCGGATGCCGCCGCCGACCGGCGTGGTGAGCGGCCCCTTGATCGAAACCACGTACTCCTTCGACGCTTCCAGAGTCTCCTCGGGCAGCCAGACGTTCTCGCCGTAGACCTTGCACGACTTCTCGCCGGCGTACATTTCCATCCACACGATCTTTTTCTTTCCGCCGTAGGCCTTCTTCACAGCGGCATCAACCACCTTGATCATCACGGGCGTGATATCGACGCCGGTACCGTCGCCCTCGATGTAGGGGATGATCGGGTTGTCCGGCACCGACAGCGAGAAGTCCTTGTTCACCTTGATCTTTTCACCGCCTGAGGGGATCTTGATGTGCTTGTACGCCATGACCGCTCCTGGGAAGAAGAATGCCTAAAAGATATATTATATAAGACTTGGTCACCGCCCCTCGGGCGCCGGGCCGAAACCTTGCCCGCACGCAAAATCATACGCTGCGCGCCCCGCGGCGCGCCTCTGTCAACCGACGTGCCGGCCGAGCGTTGTTGGGCAGCGTCCCGGCGAGGGCCGGGCGTCGCTGTACAACGACAACGTTCAACTCTATAGAGAAGGCATTACGATGAAAAAGCTGCTGTCGCTCCTGATCGCCGCGATGTTTGCGGCGGTGTCGTTCCAAGCCGTTGCCCAGACGGAAAAGAAAGGCGAAAAGACTGAGATGCAAGCTCCGAAGAAGGCCAAGGCCAAGAAGCACGTCAAGGCCAAGAAGCACGTCAAGGCCAAGAAGAAAGTCGAGAAGCAAGAAGCCGCGCCCAAGCAGTAAGCGCGAGCTGGTGCTGTACGAAAAGGCAGGGTATCTTTCCCTGCCTTTTCCTTTTCTGGCCGCCGTGAAACGCTTCCTCGCCGCTTGTCTTGCCGTCGCCCTTCTCGTCGCGGGACCCGCCCGCGGCCAGCTCGGGCCGCTGCCCCGGATCGAGCTCTCGCTCGGCATGCGGCAGATCCACGCCGAGCTCGCGGACAACGTTCCCGCCCGCATGCAGGGGCTCATGTACCGGAGCTCGCTCGCGCCCAACAGCGGGATGCTGTTCGTCTACGAGCGGCCCGCGATGGAATGCATGTGGATGAAGAACACGCTCATTCCGCTGTCGGTCGCCTTCTTCGACCAGGCGGGCAGGCTCATCAACATCGAGCAGATGCAGCCGCAGACCGAGGACTCGCACTGCGCCGAGCGCCCGGCGAGCTACGCGCTCGAAATGGAGCAGGGCTGGTTCGCCCGCAGCGGAATCGGGGCCGGCGCCGTCCTGCTCGGCCTAGACCAGCTTAAGCAGCGCCCGCGCTGACGCGCGGGCGCTCCGGCTCAGCCGAAATTCTTGCCGGCGAAGTCCCAGTTCGCCAGGCTGGCGAGGAACGTCTCGACGAACTTCGGACGCGCGTTGCGGTAGTCGATGTAATAGGCGTGCTCCCACACGTCGATCGTGAGCAGCGGCTTGTCCGCGCCCGTGATCGGCGTGCCGGCGTTCGACGTATTGACGATGTCGACGCCGCCGTCGGACTTCTTCACCAGCCAGGTCCAGCCGGAACCGAAGTTGCCCACAGCGCTCTTGGCGAACGCCTCCTTGAATGCGTCGAACGAGCTCCACTTCTTATCGATCGCCGCCGCCAGCGCGCCGGATGCCTTGCCTCCGCCGCCCGGTGTCATGCTGCTCCAGAAGAACGTGTGGTTCCAGACCTGGGCCGCGTTGTTGAACACGCCACCGCTTGCCTTCTTCACGATCTCCTCGAGCGAGGCCTTCTCGAACTCGGTGCCCTTGATCAGGTTGTTGAGGTTGGTGACGTAGGCCTGGTGGTGCTTGCCGTAGTGGAACTCCAGCGTCTCCTTGGAGATGTGCGGCGCGAGCGCGTCCATCGCGTACGGCAGGGGTGGGAGCTTGTGTTCCATTTTCGGGATTCCTCTTGGCGGGTGGAAGAGCCTAAGGATTCTAGTGGATGCGGTGGCCGCGTGACAACGCAGGCCTCGCTCAAGAGCGGGAGAAACCGCGGCGATAGGAGGGAATACAACGCAACCGTCAATCCCCGCCGTCGCATGGCGTGGTTCCGCACGGGCGCCCGATCCGCCCGGCGAGCGCGACGAAGGCCGCGTAGTCGCTTAGGAAGAAATTCGCGGCGCCGATGTGATCCGTCAGGCCGGTGCGGTCCAGAACCGAGCGCACCCGCGGCTTGACGGCGCTGAACAGCAGCTCGATGCCGTTCTTGCGCAAGCCGTCGCACAGCGAGGCGAGCATCTCCACCCCGGAGGCGTCCAGGTCGTTGATGCCGGAGCCGGAAACCAGCACGAAGCGCAGATCAGGATAGCGGCGCTCGAGCTGCAGCACCGCGTTCTCGAAATACGACACGTTGACGAACACGAGCGAGGCGTCGAAATGGATCACGCCGACTGCGCTGCGCAGGCCCTCCGGCATGTCTTGCGGCGCCTCTCGGGCGAGCTGCGCGGAAGCGGGCTCGACCAGGGCCATGTTCGGCCGCATGCGCCGGTAAATGAACAAGCCGAGCGAGACCAGGATGCCGACGAAGATGCCGTTCTGGATCTGCGGCGCGAACGCGATCGTGGCGGCGAAGGTGAGCAGGGCGGCGATCGCATCGTCGCGGCTCGCGCGCCATGCGTTGCGCAGGCTGCGCAGGTTGATCAGGTTGGTGAGCGCCATGACGATGATCGCGGCGAGCACCGGCAGCGGCAGGTACTTGAGCAGCGGCGTGAAGAACAGCAGCGTGAGCAGCACGCACAGAGCCGCCACGAGCGAGGAGACTCCGGTGCGCGCGCCCGCGGCCAGGTTGAGCGCTGAGCGCGAGAACGAGCCGCTCACGGGCATGGTCTGGCTGAACGCAGCGGCCAGCTTGGCCAGCCCCTGCCCGATGAGCTCCTGGTTCTCGTCCCACTTGGTCGCGGTCTTGATGGCCGCGATCTTGGCGCTCGACATCGCTTCCATGAAGCTGATGATCGCGATCACGAATGACGCCGGCAACAGCTCGATCCAAGCATCCAGGCTGAACTGCGGCAGCGCGAACGCCGGCAGGCCGCGCGGGATGTCGCCCACGATGCGCCCGCCGTAACCCGCGTAGTCGATCGCGTAGCTGAGTCCTGTGAGCGCGGCCACCGTGAAGAGCACTCCCGGCAGGCGCGGCGCGTAGCGGCGAAAGCCCATCAGCGCGACGATCGCGACCACGCTGAACGCCATCGAGTGCCCGTGCGTGCCGCGAGGGTTGGACAGGACGTGCCAGGTGTCGATCAGCGCGTGGCCGAGCTTGGGCGGGGGCACGCCGAACAAAGTCGGTACCTGGGACAGCGTGATCAGGATCGCGGCGGCGTTGACGAACCCGATCAGCACCGGGTGCGATAGAAGGTTCATCAGCACGCCCAGGCGCATCACGCCGAAAGAGAGCTGGAACAGCCCCGATAGCAGCGCGACCGCGATCGCGTAGGCGACGTATTGCTCGCTGCCGGCCGCGGCGAGCGGCGCGATGCTGGCCGCGGTGAGCAGCGAGGTGAGCGCGACCGGCCCGGTCGAGAGTTGCGCCGAGTTGCCGAACAGCGCGCCGATCACGGTCGGCACGAGCGCGGCGTACAGGCCGTAAAAGGGCGGCAGACCCGCGAGCTGCGCGTAGGCGAGCGACTGCGGGATCGCGACCAGCGCGACGGTAAGTCCGGCGAGCGCGTCTACGCGAAGGCTCTCGCGCGTAAGCCTGGGGAGCCAGGCGAGGAAGGGAAGAACGCGGAGCGTCGAGGCGCGCATCGCGGGCTCATTCGCGGCGCGGCGGCGGCAGGGACGCGCATTCCTCGAAGATGCGCGCGCTGCAGCGGGCGCATATCGCGCGATCGAGCTGCGCGAAGATGGCGGCTAGTGCGTCGCGCTTGGTGCGAAACACGTTCTCGGCGCCGAGTTCATCCATGAAGCCGCCGTTTCTCAGCACGTCCTCGACCGGCTGGCGCAGCCCTTGCAGGTAGAGCTGCCCGTTTTCCCAGCGCCGCTTGCGCGCTTCGCGCACCAGCGCTTCGGCACCCGCCACGTCGACGAAGTTGATGTTGCGCGAGACGAGCAGCAGGCGGCGCTGCTCACGGGTGAGCTCGCGCAGCGTGTCGAAGTGCGATTCGACGTGATCCACCGCGCCGAAATAGATCGAGCCCTCCACGCTCAGGATCTTGAGCTGCGGGCACTCCGCCAGAGTCTCGCCCGGGGGCGCGAGCTGCCGCTCGCTGTGGCGCGCGTCCGGCACCAGGCTGCGCATCATCGGGCGCGAGGTGCGGTGCAGGTAAACCACCAGCGACGCCATGACGCCTACCAGGATCGCGTAGGCGATCGGCATGACGAGGGTGGAGATCAGGGTGGCGGCGACGACCGCCGCCTCCTGGCGGCTGGTGCGCAGGTACATGCGCATCTGGCCGATATCGATCAGGCCCCAGCCGGCCAGTACCAGCAGCCCGGCGATCGCGGGGTGCGGCAGCAGCGCCGCCACCGGCGCGAGCACCAGCAGCAGAAGAATCAGAAAACCCACCGACAGCACGGCCGACAGCGGCGTGCGCGCGCCGGACTCGTAATTAATGCCGCAGCGGTTGACCGACGCGCAGGAGGGGTAACCGGAGAAGAACGCGCCGGCGACGTTGGAAAGACCCTGGCCGATCAGCTCCTGGTTGGTGTCGATGCGCTGGCCGGAGCGGATCGCCACCGCGCGCACGATGGCGATGGCCTGGGTCACCGACAGGATCGTCACGGCCAAGGCGGGCGCGAGCAGGTTGGACAGCGTGGCCCCGCTCAAGTCGGGCAGCGAGAGCGGAGGCAGCGCGCCCGGCAATGCTCCCAACGTGCGGATGCCGGTATTCTCGGCGCCCACCGCGAAGTTGATCGCGAGCGCCGCCACGGTTCCCACGACGGTCGCGACCAGCATCGGCGCCATGCGCGGCGCGTAGCGCTTGGTCACGGCGCCCGCGATGACCGTCAGGACGCCCACCGCGAGCGCCCAGGGATGCACTTCGTTCAGGTGCGCGATCGTATTGTGCAGCATCTCGTAGAACTGGCTCGCGTGCCCGGAGTGGGTGCCGAACAGCTGCGAGATCTGGCTCACGATGATGATGATGCCGACCGCGCTCGTGAAGCCGATGATGACCCCATTGGAAATGAAATTGACCAGCACGCCGAGGCGAAAGAACCCCATCGCCAGCATCAGCAGCCCGGACATGAGCGACAGCGTGAGCGCCATCGAGACGAAGCCCGACGAGCCGGGCACCGCCAGCGGGGTGAGCATCGCGAGCACCATCAGCGACACCGCGTTGGTCGGGCCGGACACCGCGTGCAGCGAAGAGCCGAACAGGGCGGCGATCGCGGTCGGCACCATCGCGCAGTAAAGCCCGTACTCGGGCGGCAGTCCGGCCAGCGTGGCGTAGGCCACGCCCTGCGGCAGCACGACCACCGCGCCGATCAGCCCTGCCATCGCATCCGCGCGCAGCGACTTGCGGTCCACCCGCGGCCACCAGGCGAGGAACGGAAACAACCGGCGGAGAAAGGGCTGCGCGGGCAAGGGTGGGCGCCGAGGTGACGCGGTATCTTAGCAAGATAAGCGCAAGCCGATTCCGTCTTGCGCGGGCGCGGGCGCGCTCCTACTATCGAGATAAACCACGCTTATGCCAAAGCTCGCCGCCAATCTGTCGCTGCTTTTCCCGCAGCTCGAATTCCGGCAGCGCTTCGCCGCCGCGGCGCAGGCGGGATTTCGCGCCGTCGAGTACCAGTTTCCCTACGCCTGGAGCGCGCAGGAGCTCGCCGCGCGCGCGCGCGACGCGAACGTCGAGGTGGTGCTGCACAACCTGCCCGCGGGCGATTCCGCCAGGGG
>JBAUTD010000601.1:0-2285 GCA_049582045.1 Burkholderiales bacterium | reverse complement strand
GTGGGAGAGCCTCGCCTTCTGGCGCGGGCTAGGGCTCGCCGCGAGCGGCGCCGCGGCCAGCTTGCTGTTCGTCCTGGTCGCGCTCGGACCCGGAGCGCCGCAACCCGCGCCCGCGCCGGTGGTGCTGCGCGTGCCCTCGAACGAGATGCCCGCCACCTACCTCGCGGTGCTTTCCGATCCCAAGACGCGCAAGCCGATGCTGATCGCGGCGGCGAGCCGCAGCTCCGACCAGCTCTGGGTCAAGACGCTCGATCCTTCGATCAACGTTCCCGACCGGAGCCTCGAACTGTGGGCCGTCATGCCCGCGGGTCAGCCGCCGAAATCGCTCGGCATGGTGGGCAGGGGCGACAAGACGATGCTGCCGCTGCACGCGGTAGCGGATAAGTCTCTTGGCGACGTGCCCATGCTCGCGGTGAGCCTCGAGCCGATGGGCGGCTCGCCCACCGGCGCACCGACCGGGCCAGTGATGTACAGCGGTCCGTGCGTGAAAGTCTGGTGAGGCGCAGGTCGAATCCCTAGAATAGCCACACCATGCGCAATACAGCACCCGCAGTGAAGGCCCTTGTGTTCGACGTCTTCGGCACCGTCGTCGACTGGCGTCGATCGATCATCGCCGAAGGCCGCCGCCTGGGGCGCGCGCACAAGCTGCGTGTCAACTGGCCCGCCTTCGCCGATGCCTGGCGCGCCGGCTACCGCCCTGCGATGGCCAAGGTGCGCAGCGGCGAGTTGCCGTGGACGACGATCGACGCACTGCACCGCATGATCCTGGACGCCCTGCTCAAGCAGTTCGGCATCGCGAGCCTGTCGACCTCCGAAATCGAGCACTTCAACCGCGCCTGGCACCGCCTCAAACCCTGGCGCGACGCGCGCGGCGGGCTACGCCGCCTGAAGCGCAAATTCCTCATCGCGACGCTTTCCAACGGCAACGTCGCGCTGCTCGCCAACATGGCGAAGTCGGCGGGCCTGCCTTGGGACTGCGTCCTGTCGGCCGAGCTCTTTCATCACTACAAGCCCGATCCCGAGGCCTACCGCGGCGCCGCGAGCCTGCTCGGGCTGGCGACCGACGAAGTCATGATGGTCGCGGCGCACAAGGACGATCTGTTCGCGGCCAAGGCCTGCGGGCTGCGCACCGCGTTCGTGCCGCGCCCGCTCGAGCACGGACCGAAGGCGCGCGCCGACGTCGCCCCCGAATCCTCGTTCGATGTCAACGCGAGCGACTTCATCGACCTCGCCGCTCGGCTGGGGGCCTAGCGGGCATGGCCGGCGCCGACAAAGCCGCTCCCCGTCACCGCGTTCTGATCGTGGACGACGACGAGGCCACGCGGCTGCTGCTGGGGCGCATCCTGAGCAGCGAGCTTAAGGTCGAAGTGCAGCTTGCCGGCACCTGCGAGCAGGCTCTGCGCCTGGCGGAGGAATGCGCCTACGACGCGATCCTGCTCGACCTGCTGATGCCCGGCATCGGCGGCCTCGAGGTGCTGAAGAAGATCAGGGCGCACTCGGCAAACATAGCAACACCGATCATGGTCGTCACGGTCGTCTCGGACCCCAAGACCCGGGAGCAATGCATGAGCGCGGGCGCCAGCGCATACCTGGTCAAGCCGATCGAGCGTGCCGCGCTCGCCGCCACCGTCAAAGCGCAGATCGAAGGGCGCAGGCGCGCCGCGCGCATCAAAAGCTGACCCGCCAACGACAAAGGAGAGCACGCATGGCCGAGATCTCGATCTACAACCCGGACAGCCTCGGCAAGCCGCTCGGACAGTACTCGCACGTGACCCGGGTCAAGGCCTCCGAGTATCTTTTCATCGCTGGCATGCTGGCGGCGGACCGCGACGGCAAGCTGGTCGGCGGAGACGATTTCGAGGCGCAGTGCGCCCAGGTCTTTCGCAACATCGAAGCGGCGCTGCGCTCGGCGGGGGCCGGCTGGAGCAACGTGGTGCAGTTCACGACCTACCTCCTCCACTCGCAGGACATCGCCAAGTTCATGTCCTTCCGCTTGCGCGAGTTCCCGCGCATGTTCCCGAGCGGCGCATTTCCGCCCAACACCCTGCTGATAATCGACCGCCTCGTCGCCGAGCCGTTCCTGGTCGAAGTGCAGACCGCGGCCGCGCTCTGAGCGCCGCGCTAGCCGCTTACCGCGCGCACGCGCGCGAGGTAGTTCTCGAGTTGCTGCGCAAGCTGGCCCACGGCACGCGCATCTCCGCCCTTGGCCAGGCGCTCGATCTCGCGCCCAAGGTCGGAAACCCGGTCGAATCCGTAGCTCGTCCCGCTGCCGGCGAGGTTGTGGC
>JBAUTD010000600.1:0-3368 GCA_049582045.1 Burkholderiales bacterium | reverse complement strand
CGAACACGCTGCCCAGGCCGCCGGGCAGGAACAGCACCGCGGCGATGATGAAGCCGCCCAGCAGCAGCTGCCAGTGCTTGGTCCAGATCGAGAACGCGAGCTCGAGCAGCATCAGCGCGCCCGCGCCGAGCGCCGGCCCGGCGAGCGTGCCCATGCCGCCCAGGATCACCATCACCAGCGCCTCGCCCGAGCGGTGCCAGCCGAGCTGCTCGGGATTCATGATCCCGTCCTGCACCGCGCTCAGGTAGCCCGCCAGCCCCGCGAGCGCGCCCGCGAGCGCGAAGCAGGCGAGCTTGTAGCGAAAGGTCGGAAAGCCGAGCGAGCGCATGCGCGGCTCGTTGTCGCGGATGCCGATCAGCACCCGCCCGAAGACCGAGCGCAGCACCGTGCGCAGCAGGACGTAGGTCGCCACCGCGAGCGCGAGCGTCAAATAGTAGCGGTGGAGCTGGCTGCCGAGGTCGAGCGCCTGCCAGCCGAACAGCGACACGGTCGGCTTGGCGTTCAGGTACTTGCCGTCCGAGCCGCCGAAGTAATCCGAGTCGCGGATGAAGAAATACATCATCTGGGCGAAGGCGAGCGTCACCATGATGAAATAGATCCCGCTCGTGCGCAGCACCAGCGCGCCCACCAGCAGCGCGGCGAGCGCCGAAAGCAGCATCGCCCCGGGCAGCGACCACCACAGGCTCACCGCCGCGTCCCCGCCCACCATGGCGAGCGCGTAGCCGGCGAGGCCGTAGTAAAGCGCATGCCCCAGGCTCACCAGGCCGGTGTAGCCCACCAGCAGGTCGAGGCTCATGGCGAAGATCGCCATGATCATGATCTTGGTCGCGTACTGGATGTAGAAGCGCTCGCCCACCAGCGGGAACAGCACCAGCCCGACCAGCATCAGGCCGAGCAGGATGCGCAGCGCGCGCGGGGACTCCATCACGCGCTCCCGAACAGGCCGCGCGGGCGCCACAGCAGCACCGCCGCCATCACCAGGTAGACCGTCATGCCGGCGATGTGCGGGAACACCACCTGGCCGAACACGTCCGCGAGACCGATCAGCAGCGCGGCCGCGAGCGCGCCCCGCACCGAGCCGATGCCGCCGATCACGATCACCACGAAGGAGATGATCAGCACCTGGTTGCCCATCCCGGGATAGACCGAGGCCACCGGCGCGGCGAGCATGCCGGCGAAGGCCGCGAGCGCGACGCCCAGCGCGAACACCAGCCGGTACAGCAGCCCGATGTCGATGCCCAGCGCCTGCACCATCTCGCGGTTGACGCTGCCGGCGCGAATCATCATCCCCACCCGGGTGCGCGAAATCAGCAGGTACATGCCGGCCGCGAGCACGAGGCACACGCCGGACATCGCGAGCCGGTACACCGGGTAGGACAGCGTGTCGGTGAGCCGGATCGAGAAATTGAGCGGCGCCGGGACCGCGACCCCGTGCACGTCGTCGCCGAACAGCATCGAGCGCAGCTCCTCGAACACCAGGATCAGGCCGTAGGTGAGCAGCACCTGGTACAGGTGGTCGCGCCGGTACAGGTGCCGGATCAGCAGCCATTCGAGCGCGACGCCGAGCAGCACCGCGAGCGCGACGCCCGCCGGCAGGGCGAGCCAGAAGTTGCCGATCAGCCCGGTGAGCGAGAACGCGAGGTAGGCCCCGACCATGTAGAAGCTGCCGTGGGCGAGGTTGATCACGCCCATGATGCCGAAGATGAGCGTAAGGCCGCTCGCGATCAGGAACAGCAGCAGCCCGTACTGCACGCCGTTCAGCAGCTGGATCAGGAAGGTCGGGAAATCCATTTCAGCCAATAAAAAGCCGGCAGGAGCGCTGCCGGCTTTTCCCTGCGCAACCGCCCGGCAGGCCGGGCGCGTCAGGCCATCTTACATCCGGTCGCCGGATCCGCGAGCGCCTTGTGCGCCACGCCCTGCACCTTGTTCTCCATCCCCACCACCTTGCGCAGGTAGATGTCCTGCACCGGGTTGTGCGCCTTGGACAGGGTGAACTTGCCGCGCGGGCTGTCGATCTGGGCGCTTTCCATCGCGCCGATCATCGTCTTGCTCGCCTTGACGTCGCCGTTCGCGGCCTCCAGGCCGATGCGCAGCAGCTGCGCCGCGTCGTAGCCCTGCACCGCGTAGACGTCGGCCTCGCGCCCGGCGGCCTTCGCGTACATCTCGCGGAAAGCGAGGTTCTTGGGCAGGATCAGGCTGTCGCCGTAGTGCAGCGTCGTCTCCAGGCCCTGCGCCGCGTCGCCCTGAGCCTTGAGCGTGCCGTCGGTGAGGAAGCCCGAGCCGAACAGCGGGACGCTCGCGCGCAGCCCCGCCGCGGCGTAGTCCTTGACGAATTTCACCGCCCCGCCGCCGGCGAAGAACACGAACACCGCGTCCGGCTTGATCGAGGCGATCTCGGTCAGCAGCGACTGGAATTCGACCTTCGGGAACGGCACCCACAGGTCCTTGACGATGCTGCCGCCGTGCGCCTTGAAGTTCTCCACGAAGCCGCCGATCGCCTCCTCGCCCGCGGCGTACTTCCAGGTCAGCGTCACCGCTTTCTTCATGCCGCGCTCGGCGAGCACCTTGCCCATCGGGTACGACGGCTGCCAGTTGGTGAACGAGGTGCGGAAGATGTTCGGCGCGCACAACGCGCCGGTGACCGCGCCCGCGCCCGCGTTGGCGACGATGGTCAGCGTGCCCGACTCGCGCGTCACGCGCACCATCGCGGCGGCGACGCCGGAGTGCACCGGGCCGACGATCACGTCGACCTTCTCCAGGTTCACCAGCCGGTTGGTGTTATCGGTCGCCTTGGCCGGGTTGGCCTCGCTGTCGACCTGGACGTACTCGATCGCGCGCCCGCCGAGCCTGCCGCCGTTCTCGTCGACGTGCAGCTTGAACGCGTCGGTGATCGCCTTGCCGAGCTGGGCGTAGGTCCCGGTGTAGGGAAGCAGGAAGCCGACCTTGACCCTGGACGGCTGCGCCATGATGTATGGCGCGTGCAGCGCGGTGGCCGCGAGCGCGGCTGCGCCGGTCGCGGTCTTGAGAAATCTGCGGCGCGAACGCGCCGACGTCGGTTTGCCGTTCGTCATACCCCCCTCCTAATATGAGCAAGCGCCGGTTAGTGTAGCGGAGATTCAGCACCACGCCAGCTTGCTGCAATATGATGCAGATCAAGCTTTTCGCGCCGCGGCGACCCGCGCCATGAATTCGGGCGCCGTCTCGCGCAATCGCGCCTCGGTCATGCGCCCGCTGCGCATCATGTAGTCGCAGGCGAGCCCGAGCGGCTCGAGCGCCAGCTTGGACGGGAAGTCCTCGTACCAGAACGAGCTCAGGCTGGCCGCGAGCAGCAGCTTCTCGGCCACCGGGCGGCGCGCGCGCTCGAAGGC
>JBAUTD010000599.1:0-4121 GCA_049582045.1 Burkholderiales bacterium | reverse complement strand
CGTGCGGCGCGACCAGTTGCCGTTCATGGAGCGCGCCGGCTTCGACGCGTTCGAGCTGCGCGACGAGGAGAGCGCGGACGCCGCGCTCGCCGCGTTCGACGAGATCCGGGTTCAGCTGCCGGCTTTTCGCCGCAGCGCGAGCCAGGCCGCGTAGACCGCGAGCCCGGCGAACCACAGGAGCGACCACTCGGCGATCGAAAGGCCGAGGAAGCGCCAGTGCACCTCGGCGCACTGGCCCGAGCCGCGCACGAGGAAGGTGAGGGTGCGCGAGATCGGGAAGTGCTCGATCATGAACTGCAGGTCGGGGCCGCACTGCGGCACCTGGTCCGGCGGCAGGTGCTGCAGCCAGACCTGGCGCGTCGCTGTGGCGCCGCCCGCGAGCGCGAACACGAGGCCGAGCCCGCCGTAGAGGAAGTTCAAGCGTCCGCGCGGGGCGTGGATCGCCCCGGCGAGGAAAGCGAGCGCGAACAGCGCAAAAAACACGCGCTGCACCAGGCACAGCGGGCAGGGGTCCTGCCCCTGGAAGTACTGCAGCACGTAGGCGTATCCGAGCAGCCCCGCGCAGGCGAGCGCGCCCAGCGCGTAGGCCCAGCGGGTGGGGATGTTGAGCGGATTGATCATGCCGGGGCCGATACCTGTTGCTCGATGATACCGAAGATCGAGCGCCCCTCGGCGTCGCGCATCTCGAGCCGCACCTTGTCGCCGTACTTGAGGAACGGCGTCTGCGGCTCGCCCTTCTTGATGATTTCCTCCGCGCGGCGCTCGAACAGGCAGCCGGCGCCGGTCTTGCGGTCGCGGTTCGAGACCGTGCCCGAGCCGACCAGCGTGCCGGCGCGCAAGGGGCGCGTCGCCGCCGCGTGCTCGATCAGGCGCGCGAAGTGGAATTGCATATCCTTGCCGGCGTTCGGCTCGCCCAGCAGCTCGCCGTTGACCTCGATCCGCAGCGGCAGGTGAACCCGCTTGCCGTCCCAGGCCGCGCCGAGCTCGTCCGGCGTCACCGCCACCGGCGAGAGCGCCGAGGGCGGCTTGGACTGGAAGAAGCCGAAGCCCTTCTCGAGCTCTTTCGACACCAGCTCGCGCAGCGAGACGTCGTTCAGCAGCACGAAAAGCCGGATATGCGCGGCGGCCTTGTCGCGCTCGATGCCCATCGGCACGTCGCCGGTCACCACCGCGATCTCGGCCTCGAGATCGATGCCGAGCGCCTCCGACGATACGACGATGTCCTCGCGCGCACCGAGAAACGGGTCCGAGCAGCCCTGGTACATCATCGGCTCGTTCTTCCACCAGGACGGAAGCTCCTGCTTGCGCGACTTGCGGATCAGCTCGGCGTGGATGAGAAAGCTCGAGGCGTCGGCGAACTGGTAGGCGCGCGGCAGCGGCGCCATGAGCTGCGCCGGATCGAGCTCGAAGGAGCGCGCCGACGGTTTGTCGTTCAGCTCGTTGTACAGCTGCTCGAGCTGCGGCGCGCAGTATTCCCAGTCGTCGAGCGCGGCCTGCAGCGTCGGGGCGACGTGGTCGGCTTTGAGGGCGCGCGCGAGGTCGCGCGAGGCGACCAGCAGGGTGCCGTCGCGGGTGCCGTCCTTGAGAGTGGCGAGTTTCATTGATCGAGAGCAGGCGGGAAGGCGCGGATTATCGCAGAATTCGCCTATCATCTGCGGCACGAGAGAGGATCCGCCATGCTTGCACGCACCCTGTTCGGCCCCGAGCACGAGACCTTCCGCGACAGCGTCAGGCGCTTCATGGAGGAGGAGGTCAAGCCGCACGAGGAGCGCTGGCAGGAGCAGGGCTTCGTGGACCGCGAAGTGTGGCAAAAGGCCGGCGCGAACGGCTTTCTGTGCGCGAGCATGCCCGAGCAGTACGGCGGCGCGGGCGCCGATCGCCTGTACAGCATCATCCTGATGGAAGAGCAGGCGCGGGCGAATTCGTCGTCGCTGGGCTTCGGCCTGCACTCCGAGATCGTCGCGCCCTACCTCTTGCGCTACGGCAACGAGCACATCAAGCGCAGCTATCTGCCGAAGATGGCCGCGGGCGAGTGGATCGGCGCCATCGCGATGAGCGAGCCGGGCGCGGGCTCGGACCTGCAGGCGATCAAGACCAGCGCGGTGAAAAAGGGCGACAAGTACGTCGTCAACGGCTCCAAGACCTTCATCACCAACGGCTGGCACTGCGACCTGGTGATCGTGGTCGCGAAGACCGATCCGGCCAAGGGCGCCAAGGGCACGAGCCTGATCGTGGTCGACACCACGATGAAGGGCTTCGCCAAGGGCAAGCGGCTGAAGAAAATGGGCTTGAAGGGCCAGGACACCTCCGAGCTGTTCTTCGACAACGTCGAGGTCCCGGCCGAGAACCTGCTCGGGCAGGAGAACAACGGCTTCATCTACCTGATGCAGGAGCTGCCCTGGGAGCGCATGCAGATCGCGATCGGCGCGATCGCCAAGGCCGAGGCCGCGATTCAGTGGACCATCGACTACGTGAGGGAACGCAAGGCGTTCGGCAAGCCGGTGGCGAGCTTCCAGAACACCCGCTTCAAGCTGGCGGAACTGGCCACCGAGGCCCAGGTCGCGCGCGTGTTCGTCGACAAGTGCATCGAGCTCTTGATGGCCGGGCAGCTCGACGCCGCCACCGCCTCGATGTGCAAGTACTGGTGCTCGGACATCGAGTGCAAGATCATCGACGAGTGCCTGCAGCTGCACGGTGGCTACGGCTTCATGTGGGAATACCCCATCGCCCGCGCCTACGTCGACGCCCGCGTGCAGCGAATCTACGGCGGCACGAACGAGATCATGAAGGAAGTCATCAGCCGCTCGCTGGGGCTTGGAGAGAAGTAGCGGCCCAGATCCTAAACCGGGGACAGACCCCGATTTGCGAAGGCAACTGTTTGAATTCGTGACCGAAAGCGCAACGTCTGTCCCCGATTAATGTTCACTCCGATTCCACTTCTCACGTTCAACAAACAGAAAAGGCAACCGGTCATGCCAGGCAAATTGATTCAAAGAGCAATCTTCTTCGTCGCCTGCGCGGCATTGTCGGGTGCCGCGTTCGCGCAGGGCGCGCAAGAGCCCTACGGCACCTCCAAGTTCGAGAGCTATTCAGACATCGACCAGCTCAAGCAACTGAAGGTGGTGTGGGATTTCAACTTCCAGGATCCAAAGTCCGTCGGCGTAGTGCTCAATAACCTCAACGCGCTGCTCAAGGCGACCCAGGAATTCGGGCCGCACGAAATCGACCCGATCAAGGTGGTCATCGTGTCGCACGGCCCGGAGGTGGTGCTGTGGGCGAAGAAGAATTACGCCAAGTACAAGGAGATCGTCGACCGCGCGGCAAGCTTCGCCAAGCAGGGCGTGCGCTTCGAGGTGTGCCGCAACGACGCCGCGGCACTCGGCTTCAAACCGGAGGACCTCGACGGCTTTGTGACCGTGATTCCCGCAGGGCCCTACGCGCTCACCTACTGGCAGAACAAGGGCTACGCCTATATCGCGGTGGGCGCAACCGTTCCGACGCCGCCGTTCAGCCAGTACAACAAGGAAGACTTGGGCAAGAAGCGGTGACTCCGGTTCTCAAAGCCGCCGGAAGCCCTCGCGCAGTCCCTCGAAGGGCGTGAAGCCCTTTTGCTCGTGCCCGGTGCCAATCGAGGCCTCGTAGCCGAAGCCGTGCCCGCCGCCGGGAGCGAGGCGTAGCAGATCGCCCGCGGCCGAGGCGCCGTGGGCGAGGTCCTCCTCGCCGCTTCCCAGCGTCGCGACAAAGCGCGCGACGCGCTCCCAGCTGCGCCGGATCTCCTCCGGCGAGAGCGTCTCCTGCGGTTTGCGCCGTTCGAGCTCGCGCGCGAGCAGGCTGAAGTCGTAGTGCGCCGGCTGCTCGAGGCGATCGAACAGGTGCGCGCAGTCGCGCTCGCGCTCATCGTGCCTGTCGCGCTTGTCGTGCCCGTGCTCATGGCCCTTGCCGTGATCGTGGTGGTGATCGTCGTCGTCGCCATGGTCGTGGTGCCCGTGATGCCCGTCGTCGCCGGGATCGGGCGGCGGCTCGGCTTCGACGATGCTGAGGGTGAACTCGCCCGCCGCGCTCGCGCCAGCCGAGTCGGTCGCGGTCACGCGCAACGCGTAGGCGCCGCCGTCGGCGAATCC